>NZ_VUNS01000008.1 GCF_009695545.1 Victivallis lenta
GTTCAGATCCCTGCTGGGACAGGGATCATATCGCCCCATTTACGGAACTACAGCGACAGGTCGTCATCGAACTTGAGATGATGGAACGGATGCCTGACCAGATCGATCAGCTTCCGGAACTGCTCGCTGTTGCGTATCCGTGACTTCAACTTCGGTAGGATATTGAGTCTGCGCCAGTCCTCATCGCTGAATTGATCAAGGCATGGACAGGCCGTCAGCAGCTCTGCGGAACTGTAAAGGATGCTCCACCACATCGGTTTCGTGAACTGTTCCCGGCTGGGACATTGAAACCACGTGCTCGGATTATGCTTGACGACCCAGAACCAGTCGCCCAGAGTGAAGTCATGCGTGTCGATATCTGTGCTGAAATAACTATCGCTCGCCAGTAACCCACTCCGTATAGCCGGATGATCCGGTATCTCGCAGTAATGCAATAAGGTCGGTTGATGCTGTAACAGACGTTGCCATTTAACGGGGGTGAAATCATTCCAGTACGTACACCGCCATGCAAACGTTGGCTGCTTTTCAAGAGCGATGAGCCACTCGTCCGGGGTAAACTCGGAGAATGGACAAAACTCTTGAAGCTCCGGGTGTCGGGAGATGATGCGTGCCCACTGCTTCAGTGAAAGCGGAGCGGAAACAGATGGCTCTTCGGGAGTAAAAGCTGCACAGTTCCATTCCAGATCGAGGAATACGTTCAGTTCTTGTTCGGTCATGATGATTGCCTTTCAATGTTAATGTTGAATACGGGATGAGAATAGTTCCCGCTGGTGCTTGGGTGAGGAGTCCTTCTGGTTGACCTTGGCGAGGTAGCTGCAACGTCGGAAACACTGGTCGTATTTGCGTTCATATTCGGGATCATCCTTGCGGAGCATGACGCCGTTCTCCTGCGGCTGACCTTGCCGGTTCCTCATACAATCGTCAATCAGTCCGTAGCTGGTTGCCCGTCCTGCGTCATCATGCTTCGGAGACAGGTTCAGCGTCTTCTCCCACAACCGTTCCGCTGTCTGAATATGGTCGTGGATGCTTTGGGTCTTGTGTCCGTCCAGCATCAAAGCAACGTGATAATGTTGATGTTTCTCTCTGGAACATTCCCGGACTGCGATATACGCCGGGTCGTAACCTGCTCTCTTACGGTTCTTGATGAAGCTCTCCTGAAACTGGCTGAAGAGTTCGTTGTCATTCGGATGCCCGTAGCCTTGGGGGAATCGGACATCATATCGCATGAAGTAGACTTTGCTGTGACGGTTGCTCATGTCGGTCATCAGTTGATCGATCTTCTGCAATATCGATTCCTTACAGCCAAGCTGTCTGGCTTTATCGGTCATGATGGGATGTCCCAGGTACTGGTCTTCGTAGGTGATTCTTTCGTTTCTCATGCTGTTGTCTTTCTCTTGCTTACTGTTTATTCTGTTTCTCTTTCTGTAGGGATGAGCCCCCTGTGATGTCTAAAGCCCTCACAGGGGGCTCATATAGGTACTACCAATTAACCTGTTTTTGATAGCGTGAAACATGCCTGCTGGTGCAGAGACTTTTGAACCACGATCTCCAGCACAGCGTAGATGTTACTTTGACCGGATTATTCCCCGCATATGATATACGACGCAATCAGGTAATTAATTCATATTTACCAGCTTCCCAACAAAACATGAAGAATCAAAGAGGTTGAGGCTACAATGTTGCATTCTTCAAACTGTGTGCTATATTGATGCTAAGTAAATGAAACTATCGAGGTTTGACGCATGAGTAAGTCCGCTCTTGAATTTGCTATTTTCTGTATTGAGGCAGTTGCACAGAGACTGCACTTACCCGGCAACCGAGTGTACGATATGCTTGCGAAACAATCCGATATTCTGAATACCTATCTGATTCCTTCATTTGATGTGCTTCATACGCAAAGCAAGCAGTATATAGTCGATGACATTCTGTCATTGATGCGGGAACGCGGGGTGTTGCCGTGATCGAAGTGTATCATGGTTCTTTTATTGAAATCCGCAAGCCGGATATCTCGTTTTCGCGGCAAACCCTTGACTTCGGAAAAGGCTTTTATATCACTCCGCTTCGGGAACAGGCGGTCAGATGGGCGTTGCGTTGGCAACGACGTGGCAAGAAAGCCGTCGTCAACACATATGTTTTCGATGACAGTTCCGATGCGTTGGGGAAACTTCGGGTAAAGGATTTCCCGGAATACGATTCTTCCTTGCTGCGTTTCATTATGGAGAACCGGAGCGGGCAAGCATCGGAATCTTACGACATTATTCGTGGTGGAGTGGCTAATGATAAGGTATTCAACACGCTGGAACTGTTTTTCGATGGTTTGATTTCCGAAGAGGAGGCATTGGGGCGACTGAAATTTGAAAAGCCGAATCACCAGATTTGTATCTGCCGTCAGGATTTGATGGATCGGCTTCTGGTATTCCAATCATCCGAAGAGGTGTCTGATGGAAGCCAATAGCGTTCTATTGCAGAAGAAATATGCCCGGATTGTTGTGTTGTTCGCAGAACAGATGCAGCTTACCCTTGATGAGGCGCTGGAGTTTTTCTATCGTTCAGAAACCTATCAGGAACTGCGCGATGGAATTGCCGATCTGCACTGTCGAAGCGATCAGTATATTGTAGATGAACTGAAACTCGAATTTCAGTCTGCAAAATAACTGATTCTTAAAAAATCCATTCCTTCAAGTTATAGAAAGCGTAATATACTTCGCTGTCTATACGTTCTTTCGTCTGATTCATGTATTGGATTTTTTGTTATTCGTGCCAATTTTGCAATATTAATCTCGTTTTATATATGTATTGTGTTTGAAAAATAGATTGTGTGATACTATATTGCCGTAAAAGAAAACCGGGAGATTATGGAAATGATTGAGCGATTCATTCTGAAAGATTTAATTGCTTGGAAAAGCTCTTCTTATCGAAAACCATTGATTCTGCGAGGAGTACGGCAATGTGGAAAGACTTGGATTCTTCAAGAATTCGGCAGGCAACATTTTGAAAACACTGCCTATTTCAATTTCGAGCGGCAGAATCGTTTAGGAGAAGTCTTTTCTGGTGAGCTTGATCCTAAGCGAATTCTGCTTGAGCTCGGTGTGCTGGCGCACCAGAAAATAGAGCCCGGCAAGACGTTGGTCATTTTCGATGAGATTCAAGCATGTCCCCGGGCGTTGACCTCACTCAAATATTTTTGTGAGGAGACTCCGGAATACCACATCGCTGCCGCAGGCTCCCTGCTGGGAATCGCACTTGCAGCAACGGATGGTTTCCCTGTGGGTAAGGTAAATTTTCTGGAGTTGACGCCATGCTGCTTTGCAGAATATTTGCAGACAGTGGATTCATCGTTGTTTGAATATACCAATTCACTTATTTCGCCCGAACCGATTCCAGGAATATTCGAAGAGCGTCTGGCAAAACATTTGAACGAATATCTGACCATCGGCGGCATGCCTGCCGTGCTTGAATCCTACCTGTCGAATCATGATCTTTCGCAAGCGGAGAATATTCTGGAAGATATTTTGAAAACGTATGAGCTGGACTTTTCCAAACATGCTCCGGTCAGAGATATTCCAAAACTCTTCTTGTTGTGGAAATCGATTCCGCAGCAGCTGGCGCGTGAAAACGCCCGGTTCATTTACGGAGAGGTGAAAAATGGAGCACGTGCAAAAGACTTGGAAGATGCGTTGCGCTGGCTGGAGAGTGCCAGCTTGATTCACAGGATTACCCGGATCGAGAAACCGGAGATACCATTAAGTGCTTACGAGGATCGTAAAAGCTTCAAACTCTATCTTGCTGATGTAGGATTGCTCCGGAAATTGGCGGAGATACCGGCGGCTTCCATTCTGGTGAATCCGGATATTTTCCGTGAATACCGGGGGCGGTTGGCAGAAAACTTTGTACTTCAGCAACTCGTTACCATGAGATTTTCTCCCATTCATTACTGGACCAGCGGGAATCTGGCAGAAGTGGATTTCGTGATACAGGATTCTGTCGATGTAGTGCCGATTGAAGTGAAATCAGGATTGAACGTCAAAGCCAAGAGCCTTAAAAGCTATCGTGAAAAGTACCGTCCCAAGCAGGCTCTCCGCTTTTCCATGCAGAACCTGAAATTGGATGACGGCCTGCTGAATGTCCCGTTATATCTGCTCCATCGATTTCATGATTTTTTACATGTTGAAGCATGGAATAATAAGAATGGAGAGATGTGATTATAAATACCGCTTTTCTTCCCCGTTTCTTCCCCATTTTGACTTGAAAAAACGTTGAAAAATGGTATGTTTATTTATCTTCAAATTGACAGGGAAGCAGGTTTGATTCCCGGTTTGGAGATTGGCTGATTGGCATGCAAAAGTTCCCCATTTCTTCCCCGGGAAAAGGGATTTTCCCCGTTTTTTCCCCATAAAAGGGAAATCGGAAACCTGTGGAAGAAGTGCTATAAAGTGCCAAACTTGAGCTTGGAATGCTTAAAAACACGGGATTTTGAGGCGCAATCGGAGTGCCCGAACACAGCCACCAGCTCCACCATTTTTGAAGTTAAAAAGCTCAAAACGGTACCACAAAGTACCATTTCGAGCTTTCTTTTTGTCAAAACACGTCTATATTGGCTAAATCCGGTGCTCTCGTAAGAAAGGATCGAAAATGGCCATCCAGAAAATTAAACTCGACATCGGAACCGTCTATCAGAAAGAGGAAGGCGGCGTCTACTGCTTCCGGTCTCAGATCAACGGAGCACGTAAGGTGATCAGCCTCAAAACCCGGAACCAGAAAGAAGCTCTGAAAGAGGCCAACAAGCAAATTCCGCTGCTGAAAGCGACCTCTACGGAGATTATTGCCGCCCATGTGCAGCACGCACGCGGCCTTATCACTCCGGAAAAGAATCTGCTGCTCTCCGAGGCGTGGGCAGTCTATGAAAAGAGCCCGGAACGTGCAACTCCCGCAACTGTTGCGGAAGCCCAATCCTACCGCGCCACATTTCAGGAATTTCTGGATTGGCTCAATGATCCGCAGAAAAATATACGTGACATTACCCCGGAAATTGGAGAACAGTACGCCGAATATATGCGTAACCAGAAAATCGCCGTTTCCACCCATAACCGTAAAATCAAGCGAATCCGCCGTGTCTTTCATGTTCTCCGGGAATATTGGAGCGGCAGCAATCCGTTTCACTCCGCAACGCAACTGCGACGGGAGCGTGAAGAGCGTGAACAGGATGTTCGCCGCCTTTCCTTCACTCGGGAGCAGGAACAACTGTTGCAGGCTGTCCTTGACGACGACAAGTACACGGTCATGAACAAATCGGAAGTCCGGGGGGGGTTACTATCTCGGCATGTTTACCGGCCAGCGGATGAAAGGCTGTGTACTGCTGCGTTGGAACAAAATCAATTTCAACCTGAAGCGGATATGGGTGAAGCAGTTTAAGACCGGCAAGGAAGTGACGATTCCGATTGCACCGAAGCTGCTGGAGGTTCTGCAGGGTGCTTTGGCGTGGAAGGCCGGAGAAACCGATTACGTCTGTCCCAATATTGCCGCACGTTACAACAAGACCGACGCTCGCGGCAAGAACGTCGGCAACAACCTCGTGAACATCGACATGCTCCGGGTAATCCGCTGGATCGGCTTGGAGCCGTCCGTGGCCGTTCCCGGCAGGGATAAAAAGGTGACGGTCTACGGCTTCCATTCGCTACGGCATTTGTTCGCGTCCTATTGTGCTGAGGCCGGGGTGCCACAGGCAACGGTCCTTTCCATCCTCGGAGCCGATTCCGAAATCGTCAGCAAATTCTACACGCATGTTGGAAAGGTTTCTTCAGCTTTTTGGAAATTCCGCAACGGTCATCCCCATATTCAAATGTTACAGGATCTTCCAAATCCTCCTGCGCCACATCTGTCCAGGTAAGTTTCAGAGAAAGCGCCAACCCCTGGCACTTTTCTTTCAAGCCCTTTGCTTCACCTTCATGATTCACGTGATGAACGATCAGTATGGCAATGTTCCTGCTTCGCAGTTTATTCATCAGATCTCTGAAATTACTCGGTATTTGCGGAGTTTCCCCATGAACAAATGCGGAATACGTGTCGATAACCAGAAGATCAACATCAACTCCCGGTGTTCCGGAGTTTTGCGCATCGTCAATCATGTCAAGCAACTTCTGATGATGTGCAGGAAGCGTCCAATCGATGTCGCTGCCACTCATATCCTTCATCAGCAAATCAGGACAATTCGCTGCATCAGGCAAATAGGCATCCTGAAATTTTGTTTGATTATTGCCTATATTCCCTTTGTTCTCAAAATCCAAATACAAAACCTTATGTTTTCCTTTAGCTGCCCACCATTGCTCCGGAACTACCATTTTACTTGCAGCACTATTTCCGGCGGCAACTCGCGCTGCAATACTGTACGTCAAAGCACTCTTTCCTGTTTTTTCTTTGGCATACAGCATTGTGACCTCCCCTCGAATCAGAATGGGATGCATTACATAACTGATTGCCGTGAGCGATTTTTTTCCTTTTCGATCAAACGGGATTGTTCACCGCTGGAGTTTTCTTTTTCCCACCACTCCGCCGGTTTGGAATGGATAAACTCCACCGCTTTTTGATACTGGACCTCGAAATCGGTATCGTTCTCCAACAAAAGCAGACTTTCCGGTTTGACTTCCGGTTTCCGGTTTCGGTAACAATCCAATTCGGAACAAAGTTTGAAACGGGAACGGTAAGTCCAATGAAAATTCCGATGAATCAGCGCGAAGTCATTAGCTAATTCGGAGTTACTTTGATCAATCGTACAACCATTCCCATTCCAGTTGGAATGTTACTTCAAATTGACTTTCGTGCGGGCTGAAGAGTCAGGAGAAACTTTCAACCGCCAACGTTCCGTGGTATGCCCCAGAGAATCGATGACGAATTGGCCATGGCCTACTTCAAATTCACGAAAGCTCCATTCCAGATTGACTTTGCCATCAGAAAATGAATGTGTCAATTGCCGGGCAAAAGGTTGAGGAAAAGGAAATATCCAACAGGAGTCCTCCCTGCGTCCACACTTCATGAACGCAGGAAAGCGCTCGCCGGTACAGTTCGCCTCAATCAGCAAAGATGCACGTGCCTCCATACAGACTGAATCACGCCGGGCAGTATCCTCAGGAATATTGTCTGTCGAAACGAACTGTGTTTCTAAAAAATCTGACAGTTTCTCAATCGTACATACTTTCATCGTACAAGTCCTTCTATTCACATCTACTGTTGTAAATAATTTTGAATGAAATAGCAATTGTCAGTTATCAAGTGACGATTTGCGATTGCTATCGCAGGAGCGCAAATGTATCGGGAACCAACCGAAACATAACCTCCCGCAAACGGAAAAGGTTACTCACTCCGATTGGCGACCGCCATCAGAGCGGACAGTGAAAACTGCCGTTGCCTCCCACCAGCTCCTGCCGGGAACCGTCGGGCAGATGGGCGACGCCCTTCAGATTCCGCGGCAAACGGGTCTTCAGGAAGAAGGAGCCTTTCCGCTTTTCCCACTCGACTTTGATCTCACCGGCCGGAACGCGGTAGGCGGCTTTGACGAAATCGACGCCTTCGGCGGCGAAGGGGCGCAACGTCAGTCGGGAGAAGCCCGGATGTTTTTCATCCGGCACGATTCCGGCCAGGAACTGCGTCATCCACGCCGCGACGTCGCCATACATGATATGGTTGCGCGACGCGGTCCCGATCCAGTGCTCCCAGAGGCCGCCCGCTCCCCGGTCGAGCCAGTGCATCCAGCCCGGATAGCCCGGCTGCGTCAGCACCCGGAACGCGGTATCGAAGTAGCCGTTGTTCGCCAGCGCGCGCGGCACATACTTGGCGCCGACGATGCCGAAGTCGGCGCGGCAGCGGCGAGTTTCCATATGCTTTGCGAGCTGCGCGGCGGCCTTGCGACGCTCCACTGGCGGACAGAGGCCGAATTCGAGCGCGATGGCCCCGGCGGTCGGCTCCCCTTTGGCGTAAGTGCCGTCGCCGTGATAGAAGGCGTCGTTGAAGGCGGCGGCAATTTCGGCGGCAAGAGCGGTGAGCTCGTCGGCATCCTCGCGGTTGGCGAGCAGCCGGGCGCACTTCGCCATGAGCGTCGTCAGATAGAAGTAGTAGGCGGTCGAAGTAACGCAAGCGTCCACCATCCGGCTTGGGTCGCAATGGCACCAGTCGCCGAGGCCGAATTTGACGATATGCCGCCGGTCGGCGAGTGTTCCGAGGTAGCGGATATACCGGAGCATCGGCTCGTAATTCATCTCGATGAGCGAATGGTTGCCGGTATAGAGATAAACATTCCAGGGAATCACGATGAAGGCCGCGTCCCAGACCGGGCCGGAGCCCCAGTTGAACCCCCAGCCGCCGGTCGGAGCGATGCCGGGCAGCTGGCCGCTGGGGCGCTGACAATCCGCCATGGTCTGCATGAAAGCGGCGTAGGATTCGGCCAGGCCGTAGTTGAACAGCCCGGTTTCACAGGCGAGTTGCGCGTCGCCGGTCCAGCCGTTTTTCTCGCGGTGGGGACAGTCGATTGGAATGCCGGTGAAGTTGCCCTCGAAGCTGCGCCGGGTAAGTTGATGAAGCCGGTTCAGTTCCGGCATCGAGCACTCGAAGCCGCCGATGGAGTCGAATGCGGTACGGACCAGCCGCCCTTCGACTTCGAGAATCTCCGCCAGGCCCGATTCCACCGTCGCTTCCACGAAATTGAAGCCGTGATAGACGAAGCGCGGCTCCCACTCTTCCACGCCTTTGCCGCTCAAGGTGTAGCGGTCGGTCTGGAACTCGCCGCTCTTCACGAGTTGGTCGATATTCGACGTGTCGATATTGTTGCCGTCGGCGTTGAGGAGTTCGGAGTAACGCAATTTTACTACCGCTCCCGCTTCCCCCCTCACCCTGATCCTTGCCCAGCCGGTGTAAGCTCCCCCCATATCGTAAATAACGCTGCCGTTGGCGGCGGGGAAGGTGCGCACCGGCTTGACGGTGCCGGTCACCTTGCAGGGCGGCATGGTCTGCAAAGTCAGGACTCCGCCGGGGCCGGGAATGAGTTCCGCGTTCTCCCAACCGGAATCGTCGAAACCGGTCGAGCTCCAGTTGGGCAGCTCTTTGCGCGCGTCGTAGAATTCACCGTTCCGGAGCGCGTTGAAGGTGATCGGCCCCTCCCGGCGCAGGCATTTCCAGGAGTCGTCGCTGGCCAGGACGGTTTTTCCATCGATTTCCAGCTCGCAGATCAGCTTGGGGTAGTCCGCCCAGGAGACCTTGTCGAAATGCCAGCAGTCGGCGGTGGAAGGGTTGTACCAGCCATCGCCGAGAATCACGCCGATGACGTTTTTTCCTTTCTTCAGCAAGCCGGTCAAATCGTATTCGACGTAGCGCGCCCGGCGGTCGTACTGCGTCACCACGGGATCGAGAACGCGGTCTCCCACCTTTTTGCCGTTGAGATAAAGCTCATAGTACCCGAGTCCGCAAAGATAAAGAACGGCTTCGCCTTGGGCGGAACAGTTGAATTCCTTGCGGAAATAGGGCGCGGGCAATGCCGGAGACTGCCAATTGAGATGGCAGAAACCGGCAGAAATCCAGCTGGCGTGCCACGAACGGGTTTCTTCGCAGGGGATCATTTTTATTTCTGTTCCACGAGAAAGGACTGGGCTTTTTCCGGCACGAATCCGTGCGTGGAGCCCTGGACCCAGCTGATCTTCTTTTTCGCGGAACCGAGATTGTTGTAAAGAATCGCAAGACCGGACGGCGGGCAAATATCGTCGCCGAGACCGGCGCGGGCGATATCGACCGGACATTTGACGCGTCTTGCATGGAAAACAGCGTCGTAATAGTTGAGCGCCGGCACATAAGCGGGCCGCCACCCCTCGGGGCGCCCCCGGGCCGGCCCCGCCAAGTCGCAGCACCAGGTGATGATGGAAACCGCGTCCGTGACGTCCGGATCCAGCGCGGCCGCCCAGATGGTCTGAAGCCCGCCCTGACTTGCTCCGGAAGCGGAAAGAACTTTCCCATTCCATTGCGGCAGCTGTTTTATAAACTCAAGCAAACGCATGACGCGCAAAGCCATTCCGTTGAAATAGGCGGTTTCGGGATCGGAATTCTGCTTCGGGTCAAACGCGTAAATCGCTCCGTTCGACTTGATCTTCGCGAAGAAATCGTCGTAACAGGCTTTGTCTTTGCCGAGTTCATAGCCGTGGGCATTGACCTCGAAACGAAGCCGGTTGCCCGGTCCGTCTTTCGGAGGAACCTGAATGTTGGTTCCATAGCCGTGATAAGAGACGTAGGCGGGGAGCGATTTCTCCTTTGCGCCGACCGGAACCGTGAGGTATCCCGTTACGGGACGCGGACCGGCGCAATCGACGGAAACAGCATAGATATCAACATTTTTACTGGAGCCGACTTGATCCATTTTGTACTTGACGGGAATTGCGGCCAGCTTTGCCTTCTGTTTCGCCCAGAAGGCATCGAAATCCGCCGGTTCTTCGACCGCCGGTTGAAGTTTTTCCGGCTGAACGCCGGCGCCGCCGATGAAACAGATATCTTCCGGTCTTCCGGCCTGATTTTTTTTCTGGACAATCCGCCCTTTGCCGTCCGCCAGGTAGGCGACGATACGAACAAATCCGGGAGTGTCGAGACTGCTTGTGATGACAACCGGCTTGCCGGGCGCGAACGGCTCCTTGCCGGTGGCGCGTTTTCCGTCCTCCCCGATCCGCTGCCATTTGACGGAATAAGTTTCGGAAGGAACGGACTGCCCTCCGAAATCGGGCTCGATCAAAAACTTCATCTGTTCGCCGGGCTCATAGAGCACTTTATCGGAAGTTCCGTTGATCGTGATTTTTTGAGTGTCAAGCCCGGCAGCCTGATTGTCGGTTTCAGCGGTGGACGGCCGGATGGAGAACTCCCTGATTTCAAAAAATCCCTCCTGATTCCACGCATAGATCACACAGCTGAATGTCTTGCAGTCTTCGGGAATTGTAAAGGTTGCTTCATAACGATTCCAGTCATCGAAAACCCGGAAAAGACCTTGTTGGTCACTACAGTTTTTTCCATTGCTTTGAGGGAAAAATTCCAGATTGTTCACCGTTCCGCGAGCCAGGAATGAAACCTTGAAGGTCTCTCCCGGTTTGACGCCGGTGATGGAACGGGATTGGACCGCCAGGGCCCGGCGCTCGTTCTTCAGACAGGCCGCGGTGCATTTTTCCGCGGAAAACTCCACTTTGTAGTTGGGGTTGTCTTTGAACCATGTCGCCTGTAAATCCTGTTGGCTCATCAATTCCGCCCCAAGCGCAAGCGCGGAAAGACAGAATAACGAGAGTACGATACTTTTTATTTTCATTTTTTCACCTTGATTGTGATATCGTTTGCACCTTTGATTTCAGAGTCGATCATTTCCGATTCTTTTCCATTGACCAGCAACTGATTGCTTGTGTGCCGCCTGACCGTTATATTCAGGCGGCTTTGGCGGTAGGGAAAATTCGATAATGTGATTTCATCGGTTCCTTCCGGCAGGTATGGCGAGAAAGCCAAACCGGCAGGCGAATATCGGACTCCCGGAAAAACGTTCAAAACCATATTGATGAATCCGCCGGCACACCAGGTCTGGCGGCGGCATGACAGCCATTCGACTATTCCCCTTGCCTCGTCTTCCTGAATTCCGCCATAAGGCAATCCGGTTTCCGGATGATAGATTTCAGAAAAGATATAATCGCGGGCGGCTTTTTCCGCCAGCTTCATCATTTCGTCAAAAGCCATTTCGCGGTATCCCGCCCGGGCAAGAGCTTCGCACCAGGCGACGCAGACCTGGGGCCATATCACCCCGGAATGCCTGGCATAAACACCTTTCGTGCCGCCATACCTTTCATATTGCGGCCAGACGCACGGCAGCCCTTGAGGAGTGATGTGGATATTGCGGATCATTTTTTCTTCGCGATTCCCGCCGGCGATCCCGAACAAGAGCGCGAAAGCATGCCCGAGGCCCTCCTGCCGGGCTGGATTCGGATCATCCGCATCGAGCAGATAGCGGTAAGTTCCCGCCGCGTCATTCCAGAACTTTTCATTGATATGATTCCGCAGCCCGGAACTTTCTTTTGCCCAGCGTTCCGGCAATCCGGATTCTTTGCGCATATGATCCGCAACTTCATACGCCGCGAGATACAGGCAATTGGTGGAGAGCGCCTTGCAGGGAAGCCCAATCCCCTTGCCGGCAAGGAATTCCGGCCGGGGCTGATCGTAAACGCAATCGATAATGCCGCTTTTACGCTGACGGGATACCAATTTGTCGGGATATGCCGCAATTCCGTCCTGAAAACATGCTCCGCCGCGAAACAGGCCGTCTTTTTCGTCAAACTCGCCGCGAATCAATTGATCCAGGGTATTTTCAATTGCTTCAAGCGCCGTCTTGATAAATTCCCGTCTTCCGCTCCATGCGAACAATGTATTGCGGATCGAGTTCACGACTGACCAGCAGCCTCCGATATTGATCTAAGAAGCGAGAGAAAAGTTCCTTCTCGTTGTACCAAAGGATACGGTCCGGAAAGCGCAAATCCATACGGAAGAACAGGACTTGGGAATGCCGTTCCAGCATGCGGCTCAGCAATTCACGGTTACGATCAAGATAATTGACGTAATATGGATACGGTTCCCCCATCCTCGGTGTTAGCACTGGTAAATCCTGGTATACGGCAAGCGGTTTGATTGGATTCCTCATAGTATAACCTTTCAATTCAGAGTTGGTTGCTATGAGATGATTCTCTTCTGTACTTTTTTACCAATGGGATTACCGATATAATATAGGGCAACCGGAGCGGGGATGAGGAGGGATGAACTTTCCTCTTCCTCGTCTGGCATGCGGGACATGCCGACAGAAGCGAAGGTTTATGGAGAAAGCTATGGATATTACACTTATTCCGTATCGGACAGGTGAAGAACTTGAGGACGGCCGGCAACTATAGTCATGCGGCTGCCTTGCTTTCTCATTTGCGGAGTTAGGTACATCCGCAGAAATGGTATCCAATCTTTTTTTGCATAGACCGACATCGAATAAACTGCGTTTTCTGCTATTCCTCTATCCCGAGAAACAGCGGGAGACCGATAACAAATATTTTTGACATATATCATGATCTTTTCTTGAAAAACAAAAGTTTTGAATGTATACTTTTAAAAATAGAGGGAGTATGAAAAATCGTCCGTTGTATCTGAAAGAACTGCAAAAGTACCGGGATAAGAGCGTCATCAAAGTTGTGACCGGCATCCGGCGTTGCGGCAAATCAAGCTTGCTTCAGCTTTTTGTGGAGCA
Organism: Victivallis lenta; assembly: GCF_009695545.1. NCBI lineage: Bacteria > Pseudomonadati > Lentisphaerota > Lentisphaeria > Victivallales > Victivallaceae > Victivallis > Victivallis lenta. The sequence continues at coordinate 13,277 of NZ_VUNS01000008.1, forward strand.
TCTGAAAGAGCAGAAGGTTCCGGAGGGGCGGATACTCCAAATCAATTTCGAATCGCTTCAATACGATGGAATGACTTACCGGGAGCTTTACAATCAGGTGATGGAGAAAGCAAAAGCCGGCACTGGGAAGTTTTATCTGTTCCTTGATGAAATTCAGCGGGTGGAGCATTGGGAAAAGGCGATCAATTCCTTTCAGGTGGAGCTGGACGCCGACATCTACATCACCGGTTCAAACGCCTATCTGCTCTCGTCGGACCTGGCGACTTATCTGGCCGGACGCTATGTTGAAATCAGAATGCTGCCGCTCTCTTTCCGGGAATTTCTGGACTTCCATACCTTTCCGGAACTTGTTTCCGCGGAGACGAAATTTGAACATTATCTCCGGTTCGGCGGTTTTCCCGGCCTGGCTGAATTCGATTTCAATGAAAAACAGATTCATGAAGTTCTGGAAGGTATTTACGCTTCCGCCGTACTGAAAGACATCTATCAGCGGCTGGAAATCCGAAATTCCGACCTGCTGGATAAGGTATGCCGTTTCTTCGCCGACAATATCGGCAATACTTCAAGCGCCAACCGCGTCGCCGGGGTGTTGGAAGCGGAAGGCAATCTGCCCAAAGCGAAAAAAGGCATTTCCGCCGGGCTGGTTTCGGGGTATGTCGATGCGTTGGTGAACGCTTTCATTTTTTACCGTGCGGGCCGTTATGACATCAAGGGCAAGGAGTTGCTGAAAACGCTGTCGAAATGGTATATCGTGGATATGGGTTTCCGCAATCTGCTGCTCGGCTACCGCAATGCCGACCGGGGGCACATTCTGGAAAATCTCGTTTATCTGGAATTGCTCCGGCGCGGCTACACGGTTTCCATCGGCAAAATAGGATCGTTGGAAGTGGATTTCATTGCGACGAACCAAACGGAAAAACATTATATTCAGGTCACGGAAACCATGCTCGGTGACGAAACCCGCGCCCGTGAACTGGAACCGCTGCGGAAGATTTCGGACAATTACCCCAAAACGGTTTTGACCATGGACCGGAGTTTCCTGACCAACGAGGATGGCATTGAAATCGTCAATCTCATCGACTGGCTGCTCGGTTGATGGACATCCTGTCGCAAAAGATCAAAGAGATTGAAAAGCGATTAACCGAAATCGCGACGGAACGAATTGCATTGGAGCAGGAGCTTATTTCTCTTCAACGGGGGTATCGAGCGATCGGTTATCGCATTTCCGATGAAAATGAATTACCTTTTCGGCTGGATGCATTCACCCATCCAATGATGCCTGACAACTTCGTCGAACACCTCTTATAGATTTCGGTCTTTTGCCAGGCGGACACGGACTTTTGAGGGAAAATGTCCGATTTGTCGTGTCCGGCTGAACCATAGTTCTGTCCGTTTGGACAGTGGAATCGTCCGAAAGGAAGCAACAGAAATCCGTCCAGACAGCACTTGTGTCCGTCGAAAAGCGGACTTTCAACAGAAATTCTGCCGAATTTGATTTTTTCGAAAATTACACGTATATTTTATTGTAAAATAATACGTATAAAGGATTATCATGGCAACGACAAAACTGACATTGAGCGTTGACCCGGAAGTGATCGCCAAGGCCCGCCGAATCTCGAAGCTGAGAAAGACGAGCGTGTCCGCGATGTTTTCGCGTTATATCGCCACCTTGGAGGAGAGCAAACAGAGGGAAACTCCCTTGCCGCCGATGACCAAGCGCGCTCTGGCGCTCGCGGCCGGAACCGCCCCGGTGCCGGAGAATTGGGATTATCGCGATGAGCTGAAAGATATTCTTGACGAAAGGTACGGCCTTAAATGAAGAAGGTATTCATCGATACCAGCATTCTGCTGGATGTCTTTTTGAATCGGGAATCTTTCGTGGAACCGGCGGCGGCAGTCTTTGCCGGCTGCGAGTCCGGCAAAGTCAAAGGCATCGTTTCGGCGATTTCTCTGAATAACTTGCATTATATTCTTTCCCGGCATATCGGGAAGAACAAGGCGTTGGAGGCGGTGCGGATTGTGCTGAACATTTTTACTGTTGCTGCTCTGGACGAAAAAATATTGCGCCTTGCCGCCGATCTGTCGCACAAGGGTTTCGAGGATGCGATCCAGTTCCATTCCGCAGTCGCGGCCGGAGCAACCTGCATCATTACGCGCGATGCCAGCCATTTCCCGAAGGATGAAGTTCCGGTTCTGTCACCCGCCGATTATCTGGAAATGAATTTGTAAGTTCGGATTTCAGGGAGACGATTTGATTTTAGCGAAATAACATCTATAGTAAAGCGGCACCGTAACATGTGCCGGGTTCATTATAGACAGGGTGCCACATCGGTACCGTTGATACTTGATTGCGATGCTGTTGAAAGGGGGAATTTTGAAATTTTCTTCCTATTTTCGCTCTTGATGGACAAACTGGGAGTCTCATGCAGGAAAAACCCCTGAAACGGTATCGAAAACGAGGCGTCAAACAGTACCGTTTGGAGACTCGAAAGTGCCGAAAGGTGCCTTTTCAGGCAGGTTGAAGCGTTCGGGAATCAAAAAGCTAAATTGGAGAACGGCTTCTTGAAAGAGAACGTGTCAGACCATATTTCAAGCTCAGAATATGGAATTGGTCAGTTCACACCAGCTTCACTGTTTTTTGAAGTTTAAAGCCGCTCAGGAAAAGTCCGAGCGGTTTTTTTCGTGTCTGCCCGGCCGGAAGTGCGCCGGACAACCTTGGAGTGAGTTCCGTGCAGTTCAGATGCTTCACCGTACAGTCATCACAAGCTCTGAATTCAGGAAAGCGAGGAAAGTTCCGTGGAGCGAAAAGTCACGATGACGCCGCCTTTTCAACCGCAGGCGGCAGGATTCAGGCACTTTGCGCCCTCTTCCGCCGGAACCGGACGGCCCTTCCCCCCGGAAGCGCTTTATTTTCATGACGCATAGCCTTAAAAACTCAAAGGCCACGGTCTGCTGCCGCATCGGTCTGTTCTCCGCAGCCGGAACAGCCGGGCCCGGCGTATACGATCATCCGGCAGCGCCGTCCGGGATCGGTCAGGCTGTTGTGCCGGCACTCGATGGCGTCACTGCCGAGAAACAGAATCGCACTGTATGACTCCCGCAGCCGGGAAATCTCCTCCCCGGACAACTCCTTTCCGGAAAAATCGAGCCGGCTGCTGACATCCAGCCGGCCGATGGCGGCGGGATTGGAAAAGGGATGGAAGATCCGGTTGTTCGAAACCCGGGGATGCCGACTGTTGAAAACGGCGATTCCCGAACCAGCGTTGCAGTTGCGGATTTCATTGCCTGAAATGGTGATATTCTCCGCATTGACGACCGGCGTGATCCGGTCTGCGGGCGGCGCACAGCAGCCGCACATGACCAGAATCGCCGCAAGGGCGGTATGCCCGAAAGCGCAGTCCGTCAGGGTATTGCCCTGAATCACGATATTCCGGGGCATCGGACCCTCCAGCCAGAAGAACTCCGGCTTCAGGATGATTCCGTTGAGGGCCGTGCGTGAAATCCGGTTGTTCTCGATCCGGCAGTCGGCGGCTTTCAGCAGGATTCCGCGCACATGGCAGTCGTGAAGATCGTTATCGCGCAGCACTGCGCCGGAGCCGCAGCTGTCATAGTCGCACGCGAAGTCGCCCGGTTCCGTATCCAGCGGCCGGTCGAACCGGATCCGGCACAAAGAGCCGCCGGGGAAATTCTGAAGGACCATCCCGAATCTCCGGCCGTAAAGTTCCCTGACCCGCCGCAATCCCTCCTGTTCGCTCCCGGCGATCTCCAGCCGGGAGGCGACCGCGGCCCGGAATTTCTCCCGTCCATAGGGGGCGGAGAAAAAAGTCAGTTCCGTACCGGGCCGCAGACCGGTGCCGAAAGGGGTGACGATCAGCAGTTCATCTTCGGCGAGCTGTTCCACCGCCACATGAAAATAACCGTGGATGTTCACGAGATCATCCATCGCCCAGGAAAATTCGCACTGTTCGATCAGCGGTCCGCGCCGCTGGTTCATCGAGTGGAAACAGTCGGCGGCGGAGGCCAGCAGCCGGTCCGTCCCCGGACGGCGGATCAGCCGGCAGCGGCGGTAAGTGTTGCCTCCCCCGCCGTGGCCGCTCTCGTAAAACGCGAAGCAGGGCGAAGCGTAGACCGTGACCGCCTCGAAGCACATGGTTTCGCAGCCGTCGACCAGCAGCATGCCGCCTTCATGGCGCATTCCCAGCACGATACGGTCGCCGGGACGGGGCACCCGCAGCTGGTAGCGCCAGTGGCGGGCGACCGGTTCCGATACCGGAACCAGCAGATTGCCCGCCGCGTCGAAAGAGAGTGTTTCCCGAGGAACAATGAAGTCGAGATTGTCGATCTCATGCTCGCCCGCCGCATCGAGAAACATCAGCCGGAAGTGATCCTGATCCCGCTGTCCGTGAAAACGGCGGACAAAGTACTCCTCCAGCCGGATCACCAGCCGAACATCTCCGACGTCAAGCAGAGTTCCCTGCAGAAACGGCAACTCCTCCATATCGAGGGCGAGGCCGGAAAGCCGGACGTTGCGGCAGTTGCGGAAATGTACGCCCGCCGTGACTTCGGAGGAAAACCAGAAGGTCGCGCCCTCCGCTTCCAGAGAGATGTCCCGCAGGTTTTCCAGCAATATTCCCTCCCGGCCCGGAAAACGGTAGTCGCCGGGCGGAATGCGGACCGTGCCGGAGCTGTTCCGCCCGGCGCGCCTGATCCGTTCCAGCACTTCGCGCCCGGCGGCGGCCCGGCGCTCTTTTTCGTCTTCATCCCACGCGGAAACCTCCGCAGGAAACAATTGTGATATGGTGATCGTTTTCTTCATGGATCGGTGATGCTTTTCCCGGCATATTTTTCTGCTGCCGTATTATCGTACAGATTCGTATTGGGCGGAACCGGCCGCTTACAAGGAGTCCACGTATTCGAGGACGCTCCCCATCGGACTCCAGAAGGGATACCACGCTTCGCCCTTCCAGACCTCCCTCCGGGCGTATTTGGCCGCGGAACCGTCTGCCCGGACCATGGTGCTGAAGCCGGAATGGTGATCCGGATCGTAGTTCATGATCGTCCCGGAACAACATCCGTATACCAGCACCTGACGGCGGCATTTTGGGTAGGCAGGAAGCCGCTTGAAGACAAAAGCCCCCATTCCGTCGGAATAACTGTCGCGGCAGTAGTCATAATGAATCCGCCCCGCGTTGTCTTTGGAAAAAGCTTCGGGGAAAGCCGGACACTGAAGGACCGCGGGCCGGTCGGAACCGTCTGCTTCCGGTATCAGTGAACTGCCTGCGGCGCTCCCCAGATAACCTGTTTTGGCGACAAGCATCAGTCCGGCGGCGTTTTTGTCGGTCTCATATTGGTTAGGGTTGCCGGGCCACCGTCCCAGCGAATAAGCGGTCGGAGGCAGCCGGTCGTTATAGTCGCCGCAGTACATGGCAATCCCGAGGCCGATCTGCTTGAGATTGCCGATGCAGTTGTTGGTTTTGGCCGCACTCCGGGCTTTGTTGAGCGCCGGCAGCAGCATGGCCGCGAGAATCGCGATGATTGCAATCACAACGAGAAGTTCAATCAATGTAAAGAGAGTTCTTTTCATGCTTTTTCCTTATCTCTGCGTTCATATGACAATATCGTATCGAGGAAACCTCCGATACCCGACATATTCAGTAATTCCGATCTTTCCAATAAACTCCCGCAAGAAATCTGCAACCTGCCGCGTGTCCGTCAAGAAACGAGATATTGTAAGCGAGGTTGTGAGCCAGTGCGGAAACCGCTTCGCCGATATCTGTTTTTTCCGCTCCCCTGTCGGCGATCAGGTAATACTTCGAGGGTTCCCTGACCCGGCTGACCTTTGTGACCGTCGGTGTCTGAGACATTCCGCTGCCGTTCCACTGCCAATCGGCTCTTCCCCAGATGTAACTGGTGGCCGGCAGGCCGTTGAAATTATCGTTCAGAGATTCCCAATACTGTTTGTCGGAAGGGCAGCGAAACAGAGTGGTTTTGTGCTCCTGGCCGCTGGCAACCAGCAGCTGATACCCGACCGCATAGCCGAGATAAATATTGTCCACATTCTGTTGATAACCGGCGCAATAGTCGTCGTAGGCATTGGCATAGAGTATATTGCCGGTCATCAGCTGCTTCAATTGCGAGAGACAGGATGTGCCGTTCGCTTTTTCCCTGGCCCTGTTCAGGGCCGGCAGCAGCATGGACGCAAGAATTGCGATGATCGCAATTACAATAAGGAGTTCAATCAGTGTAAAAAATCTGTTCTTCATTCTTCTCTCCCGGATCTGTTGAAATATGTCTGCCGTCGGTCTGACTTTTCTTTTACATTGTCATCTCCCTTTGTCCGCAATGTCCAGAGTTCCCGCAGCGTGATCTTCCCGCCGGAAGGCAGCTCTGCAATCGCGGAATGATGTTCCAATTCCGTAAATTGCCGCGCCGCGTAGACATGATTCGGAAATTCGGCGCCATGTTCTTCCGGCGCTGCCTCCACGGCTAAAACGTCACCGGAAACCAGATGCGCCCGGATGGTCTGCCGCGGTCCCGGACTTTTGCGTTCCACGCTCTCCAACCGGTCAAACGGGATATCGGCAACCCGCAGAAAAGCGGAGTTTCCGTCGTTTATCCAATACTGCGCCGCTTCCGCCGGAGCGTCGGAGTGCCGGGTGGAACCGGGCAGCTCCAGTTTATCGATGCTTTCCGTCGGCAGGACCGCAACGCTCCAGATGCCGCACGGCCGGGAGAAATCCCCGAGGTTGTGCAGAATGGTCGTCACTTCCAGCCGGTCGCCGCCCGGCCGCAGACGGAACCGGTATTCCGTCCGCAGCAGGAGGAAAAGGCTCGGGCGCGAGATCAGGATGCACTCGCCCTCCTCGCCGAAGCGGAGTTCATACGGCCCGAACAGATGCAGGTCTTCGCCGGGCAGGAAGTACCACGCCGGTTCCGAACGGGCGAAGCGGGTGTGCTGCCGGTAATAGCTGCGTCCGCGCCGCAGATCCGCCGGCAGCGGATGCCGGGGCTGCTCGAGAACATTCTCCCCGCCGGCCCGCCGGAAACCGACCAGCCTGCCGCCGAACGAGGGCACGATCTCGTATTCAAGCACCCCGTTGCCGATCCGGAGAGCAGGACGCTCCCGCCAGACGAACGGTTCGACTTTGACCTCTTTCCATGCCGGAAGCGGCGGCAACGGCCCCGGCGGCAGCTCGCGCGCCATATCGGCCCGGTTGCGGCAGCGGACCAGATGCTCCTGAAACGCCGCCCGGTCACGCACCCGGAAATACGCTTCGGCGAAACACAGCGTCTGCGCCCTGTAGTCCGGCCCGTACTGCACGGAAAGCTCCAATTGCCGCGCCCCGGCCAGCGGAACGGAAATCCGCCGGCGCGGCGCTTCACGGGTGAAGCGGATGCTCTCTTTCAGCTTCCGGTCCACGATGATATCCAGCCGGACTTCATCCCGGTATGCTTCTTCATCGATCCCCGCCTCGGCGGAAAAGGAGTCCGCCATACCGCCGAGATCGTAGACCAGGCTTCCGTAGGAATCGACGCAGACCGCGTCCGCGACCTCCCTTCCCGCCGCGCGCAGCGTCACGCCGCTGCGGAAACTGCCGTTGCGGATTTCACTGTCGCAATACGGCACTCCCGCCATCGGAATGCACTCCCCTGCCGCGCAGCCGGAAAGGCCGCAGCAGACTGCCGTCATCACCGTGAGAAGAAAGAGGTTCCGTTTGATCGACATTTTCACTCTGCCGTGTCCGGGGAGCCGTTTTCCGCAATGACCGCCCGCCACGCGCCGATGCCGTTCGTGCCGACATAAAGCCGGTTGCCGTCGTGCGGATCGAGCGTCAGGCGCCACGCCATCCCTTCACCCGGCATATCGGACAGCCGCCGGTAGTTCACACCGCCGTCAACGGTCAGGTAAATACCCGGAATATTCTTATGGCTCGTCCACCACGGAGCGGCCACCGCGACGAACCAGCGGCTGGAATTCTTCGGGTCCACCGCGATCCCCTGACACATTTCCATGCCCGGCTGCGAGGCTCTGGTGAAACTCTTCCCCGCGTCGCGGCTGACGAAAAGACCGTTGTCGGTTCCCACCCAGAGCGAATCCGGAGCGGCGGGAATCGCTTCGATCGTACGGACGGCAAGGCCCTTGAAGGCGTCCGTCCCGATCCGGCGCCATTGCCTCTCCCGGCGGTCGCAATGAAATATCCCCTGGTCAGTCGCCGTATAGATATTGACGCCGTCGGTCGCCAAATTCGGCATTTTCGACCAGTTGTCGCCGAAGAGTCTGCCCTGCGGCAGGCCTGGGGCGAAAACCTCCCAGCTGCCGCCGCCGTTCCGGGTGTAATAGACGTTTCCGGAAGTCTTCGCGTTGCCGCCGCAGGCGGCGAGCAGTTCCGAATTGTCTCTGGAAAGCGAAACCAGTCCGGTCAGGAAGCTGTCCTGCCGGGGAATCCCGGAGGACTTCTCCTGCCAATGCCTGCCGCCGTCGGCGCTGACGTAAAAGCCGTTCACGGTCGGGTTCTGCCAGTCGATGGTCATGGTCAGCGCCAGCTTGCGGTGATCGCTGCCGGCGATCAGCAGCCGGCTGGTCTCGTTGATCAGCATGTCTCCGGTCTTCTTATCATCCCGGAAAGGCCAGCTGAAGGTCCGGCCGCCGTCGGTGCTCTTGAACAGCCCGAGGTCGGCGGTATTCACATAAATGGTCTGCGCGTCAACGGGATCGACGACGACCTGATACACGCACAAAGTATTGATGCCGTGCGGACAGGCAGTGAAATGCCGGCCTCCGTCGTCGCTGCGCCATACCGTGAAAAAATCGCCGACGAAAATCCGGTCGGGATCCGCAGGGTCGAACGTGATCTCGTAGACGCCGTTCAGGGCGCTGAAGCGCGTCCATTTCCGGGCGGCCATATACCAGTCACTCGGATACCGGAGCGCCTGTTTGAAATCTGCGGCGGGCTGTATCCAGCTTTTTCCGAAGTCGTCCGTATAATAGAGATGCGCACCCTCGCCCGGCACAGTCGCCCAGATGCGCGGTTTGCGGCCCGGCTGGAATTTCACCTGATGAAAACGGGTCATCTCCTGCCGCACGGGAAGAGCGCGCCAGTTTCTGCCGCGGTCTTCGGAAAAGAGGATTCCTTCCTTTCCGCAGTTGGCCAGCAGCCAATCCGCCCGATAGACGGCACGATCCAGGCTGGTCACACTCTGTTCCAGCAGGCGGTTCCAGCTCTTTCCGCCGTCGCGGCTCTCGTAAAGACCGCCGCTGCGGTTGGAGTCCAGCGGCAGTTCCCGTGCCGAAACGAGAAGGCGATTCGCATCGTCCGGGTCGGTCAGCACGTTGGTCAGGAATTTGTCTCCAAATCCCACGAACTCCCAGTTGTCGCCCGCATCAGGGCTTTTCCAAAGCCCCTGATGGAAGGTCGCCGCATAGAGCGTGCCGTCCGGCGCGAAATTGAGCCGGTTGCCCCAGCCTTTACCGGGTTCACCTTCGCCGGGGAAGCCCAGAATTTTCCGTTCTTTCCAGCTTTCACCGCCGTCGCTGCTGACCATCACGGCGCCGGGATACCAGAATTTCCACGCCCAGGGAGCATTGCCGACCGCCGCCACGAGCCGGTCCGGATTTTTCGGGTCGATCACCAGGTCGGAAACACCGTAGTGGGTCTCCCGGAAAAAGCCGCGATTCTTCATAACCCAGCTTTTCCCGCCGTCGTCGCTGCGGTGAATGCCGCCCTTGTCGGAAAGGCAGTAAACCCGGCCCGCACGGTTCGGATCGGTCACGATCCTGCCGATATAGCCGCCGCCGTCGAGATTGAGACGCTCCCAGCGGCAGGGAAGCTCCGGCGCCGGGGCGGCTGCATTGACCGCCAGACCGCACATCAGGCCGGCACCGGCAAGGAGGAGAGTGTTTTTCATCTGGTTGGAACCCTTTCGTTATTTCGTATAGGTGTGGCGGGAAGCCGTGTCGTGGCTGTAGCCGGGATACCAAGCGTGGTCCAGCCCCTGATACATGGTCATGGAGGCCTTGCCTTTCAGGTTGTTGAAAAGTACCCAGACACCCGAGGGAGGACAAATCCAGTCCGAGAGGCCCGCATGTGTGATCGTGACCGGACAACTGACCCGCGACGCGAAATTCACCGTATCGTAGTAGCCGAGGCCGGGAGCGTAATCCGGCCGCCAGCCGCGCAGCCGCCCGACTTCGACGCCGCCGAGGTCGCAGAGCCACGGAATACCGATTTCACAGCCGGTGATCCCGTCGGAAAGAGCCGCCACCGCCATCGTCTGGAAGGCGCCGTGGCTGCCTCCCTGAAGGTAAGTTTCCTTCCCGTTCCATTCCGGCAGGGAGCGGGCGAACTCCAGCCCCCGCAGATTGCGCAGGATCATGTTCTTGAAATAGCAGGTATCCGGCTGCCGGTTTTCATCGTTTTTGAAACCGTAACCGTTGAGTTCGCCCTTTGCCAGATTGCGGTAATACTCCGGTTCGCGGCCGTTCTCGATGCCGTGGGCGTTGATGAAAAAGTGAATTGCGTCTTTCGATTCGACGACTTCCGCGCTTTGCACGCCGTAACCGTGGAAATGAAGATACAGCGGCAGAGAGCCCGGCTTCGCGTCTTTCGGAACCGTCAGGCAGCCGGAAACCGGACGCTTGCCGACGGCGGCAACCTTGACGTCATAAACCCGGGAGATTTCCGTTTCCCTGACGAGTTTCTTTTCCTGCACCCGCATCGGGACGGCGGCCAGTTCCACCTTCGCCTTCCGCCAGAACGCATCGAAGTCGGCCGGTTCGGGGACGCCCTGCTTGAGTGCTTCCGGAGCGACGCAGGCGCCGAGGCCGAACTCCACCGGGCAGGAGCGGTTCGCCCAGGAGCGGTTGACGGTTTTCCCATCCCGGTCGAGCAGCACCGCCTTGACCATCACGAAGCCGGGTTGATCGAGCGAGGTGCGGCAGACAGCCGGAACGCCCGGCTTCGTCTCCATATCGAACGTCTCCGTTCTGCCGTCGTCGCCGTACCGGGTGATGCGGAGCTTTCCCGCCGCCGGCCTGCCGTCTTCCTGAAGCAGAAAGGAGAAACGCATCTCCTCGCCGGGCCGGTACCGGACATCGGTGCGGTCGGCAGAACCGGTGACCGTGCAGGCGGCATAATCCGGCAACGCTTCTTCGGTGACGGCGATATTGCGGAAGCGGGCGGTTCCGACAACCCAGTCGAGCCCGAGCACGATCGCCGCCGACTTCAGGTTTTCCGGGACCTTGACGGAAACCCGGCGCGTCGTCCAGTCCGCCGAACCGGCCGGGGTGGAGACCTGCGGCATATCCCGTCTGCCGTTTTCATCGACCAGCTTCAGCGCCAGCCGGACGCCGTTCCACGGGTGCGGCCCGGGAGAAACGTTCACCTGGGAGATTTCACCGGAGAGCGTCACCGTCTTCCCCGCCAGCAGCGCGGGATCGACCGGAATGTCCACGGTATTTTCGCCGATGTCAGACGCCGAAAAATTCAAAACTGCCGTGTCCCCCTCTCCAGTGAAATACCGGCCGGCCCCCGGCTGAACCTGCTGCGTCAATTCCGGCTGATAAAGTTTCTCACCGGCCGAAAGTCCCGCCGCGGTCAGCAATACAGCCAGAGGAAATGAAAGAAAGGATTTCTTCATGCCTCAACTCTCCTGTTTATTTTATGGCAAATGATTCCGAAAAAGCAACGCTCGATATCAATCCATCGTTTTTTGCTTTATTTTACGTCTTTTGAATTTTTATTCAACAAGTGCTACTTTAATATTATGACCTGATATCGAGCAAAAAACAAGGGAAAAGGATTGTGTAATATGGCAAATGAAAATACGTTTTCCGGTATTGACATTCCGACCCGGATCGTTTTTCGCTCCAACCGGAACTGCAACGACAGAATCGGAATGGGAATACAGAATAAACCGGAACCGGGTGACCGGATTACGACTCCGACCAGCTTTTCTTTTTTCTCCGTTTCCTGGCTGGCCCGCGGAAGCGGCTGTTATGAAAACAGCATCACGGGACAGCGTTATCCGCTGGGCGCCGGTTCCGTTTTCCTGCGCCGGCCGGAGCTGGAGCACCTGATCCGGGTGGACGCCGAAAGCGGCTGGCTGGAATATTGGCTCCATCTCGGAAACTTCGCATGGCCGTTCTTCCGGAACTATCTTTCGCTCCGCGACGACAACCTGACCGGATATTTCGATCCGTCCCCGGAATGGTTTGCCCGTTTCGACATGCTGCTGAACCGGCTCGAAACCGCGCCGGAAGATGCGCTGCTGGAGTGCGCCATGGAGCTCTGCACGTTCGCGGCCGACTGCGTCCGGCAGACCCGCGGCGGCGGCGAGGAGGAGGATATGATTCATCGCGGCTGCGAATTCCTCGGCACGAACTTTGCGGAAAACCGCGATCTGCACGCCTTCTGCCGCAAAAACGGCTGGGGCTATGAACGGTTCCGCAAGCTTTTCACGGACCGGATCGGCATCTCACCGAACCGTTACCGGATTCAGCGGCGGACGGCGGCCGCCAGATCGCTGCTGGCGCAGACCTACCGTTCGATCGAGAGCATCTCCCGTGAACTCGGCTACTGCTCCGTATTCGATTTCTCCGCCAAATTCAAATCCTACACGGGGCTCTCTCCTTCGGAATTCCGCCGGAAAGCCCAGGCGCCGTACCGGGATTTCTTCCACACCCCCCTGAACCTGATCAAATGACGCAAAGCACCTCTCCCGAAAACAGTCCGCCGATTTTGCCGCCGACGCAGCAAGCCGGTCCGGCCGGAACGGGCGGTCTGCAAACTCCATGTAAAAATATGTAAAAAAGAGAACGGTATTTGTTGCCGGAATCATTGGCGTTATTCGTGTTTTTATCTATAATTACAAAGGATAAAGAATTCGGAACGATGCCGTATGACGGCCGTTCCGGGACGACGACGGCCAAATGCAACGCATGAAAGAGGTATTTACATGGTTTTTACAAAGTATTCCGGCAATCCGGTCCTGGGCCCGCAGGCTTTTCCGGGGGACATCATGTATGTTTTCAATCCGGGAGCGATCCGGTACAACGGGGAGTATCTGCTGATCGTCGACGCCGCCACCGCCGCCACGCCGATCGTTTTCTGGATCGCCCGCAGCAGGGACGGGATTCATTTCACGCCTGATCCGAAGCCGATTTCGGGCTGGCCCGCGCCGGAGAGCGGAGCCGAAAACTGCATTTACGACCCCCGGATCACCTTCATCGACGGAGAGTACATTCTGATGTACGCGAGCCAGGCGCCCGGGCGCGGCGTCCGCACCGGCGTGGTCCGGACCCGTGATTTCCGCGTGTTCGAGCGGATCGAACAGGCCGAGACCGGGCGGAACAACCGCAACTCGGTCCTGTTCCCGGAGAAGATCAACGGCCGGTACGTCCGCTTCGACCGCCCGATGGGCGACGACGAGTGCGAACCCTGCGACATGTGCATCAGCTATTCGGACGACCTCCGCAACTGGAATGACACGAAGGTCCTGATGACGCCGCGCCCCGGCTGCTGGGATTCCCACAAGATCGGCGGCGGCGCGGTTCCGATCCGGACGCCGGAAGGGTGGCTGGTCATCTATCACGGCGTGGACCTGACCTGCAACGGATTCATCTACCGGCTCGGCGTGATGCTGCTCGACCTCGAGGACCCCTCCCGCATCATCGCACGCGGCGGATTGCCGGTGCTCTGGCCGGACCAGCCCTACGAAATGTTCGGCCGGGTCATGAACGTGACGTTCGGCTGCAACGCGCTGCTCGAGGACGACGGCACGGTGCGGATCTATTACGGCGCGGCGGACACCTGCATCGGCCTTGCCACGGCGAAGCTCGACGACCTGGTCGCCGCCTGCCGTGTCGGCAACCCGACCGCGGAACGGTTTTTCTCGGGCAAATAACGGAATCAGCGAAAGCAGAAGACAGTATGCGCATGAAAACGATGATGTCCGGCATGGCCGCGGCCTTCCTGCTCGCGGCGGGAACCGTGCTGCCGGCCGCCGAAGCCGGCAAACCGTGGCCGGAATTCCGGCTGCGCGGAATCGATACCGCGATCTGCGTCCCGACGGAATCGGGATTTCTCGACGAGGCGTTTTTTCGGCGCCTGGCGGAGTGGAACGTGAATGTGGTCCGGGTCGCCTTCTCGGTCGACCGCAAGTCGCCGTGGGACGTCAAGGCGGGCGACCCGGTGCCGCCGGTTCCGGCCGACAACCCCATGCTGCCCTACCGGAAAAATCTCGAAGGGCTCGAGCAGGTCGTCCGGTTCGCAAAGAAGTACAACATCTATGTGGTTCCGGCGCTGTTCAACGTGGTCGGCCGCCAGGGGGACTTCATGCTCCGTTTCAAGGACGGCGACGAAGGGTATTACGCCAATGTTGCCCCGGTCTGGGAGCATCTCGCGCGCAGATACAGGAATGAGAAGCAGGTGCTGGCCTACGACATCCTGAACGAGCCGAACGGACATCACGCCAGAGTGTGGCGCGACCGGTTCGCGCAGGAGACCGTCGACCGGATCCGGGCCGTTGACCCCGACACCTGGATCATCTACGAACCGCCGCCGTGGTCGCTGCCCGACCAGGCGTTCGAGGAGATCGAGCCGCTTGCGGGCGACCGGCTGGTCTACTCGTTCCACTTCTATTATCCGCACAGCTACACGCATCAGGGAATCGGCGGCTACCGGAAGCCCGAGTTCCGCAGGCCCTATCCGGGCATGCTGCGCAATTTCTCCGACAACAAGCCGCAACTGTGGGATAAGGCGATGCTGGAGAAGTCGATGCGGAACGTGATCGAATTCCGGAAAAAGCACGGCGTGAAGATCTTCGTCGGGGAGTTCGGCGTCATCCGCTGGGCCGAAGGCAGCGACCGCTGGCTGAAGGACGCCATCGAGCTCTTCGAGGCAAACGGCTGGGACTGGACCTTCCACTCCTACTACGAATGGAACGGCTGGAACCCGACCTGCTCCGCCGATGACCCGCCGGCCGGCACCGGGGACGGCGGCAGAAACACCCCGATGCTGCAGGTGCTCACCGGTTACTGGAAACAGAATCAATCTTTATAAGGAAAGGAATACAGAAATATGTCCCGTAAACCATTCACTCTGATCGAACTGCTCGTAGTGATCGCGATCATCGCGATTCTCGCCTCCATGCTGCTGCCGGCGCTGAACCAGGCGCGAAGCCGGGGGCAGGCCGCCAACTGCATCAACAACCAGAAACAGATCGGGCAGGCATTGTCGCTTTATGCCGGGGACAACCGGGATTTTCTGCCGCTCGTGCGCCTTAACAATGAGGCCAATTACTGGAGCAAGACTCTCGCGCCTCATCTCGGGCTTTCGAAACTGGACGGGGTGACGGTCCGATACGACAAGGTGCTGAATTGCGGTTCCTCGAAAGAGATTGAAACGTATGCGAACAATTATACCTACAACGGCAATTACGCTTATAACAACGCAATCGGGAATGTCGGCGGAAGCAGCTGGCAATATCCCGGGGCAACAACCAAAGCGCCGCGTATGCTCGGCCGTTTCCGGCAGCCGTCCCAGGGGGTGACGCTGGCGGAATATTCGCGGGTGGGGAATTCCTCGGACGGAGGCAATGCGTTTGATGAAAAATGGTCCGGCTGGGAGGCCATGACGGCACCCGGCAGGGTTGACCGGTTCCGTCACGGAAATCAATCCAATTACCTGTTCGCCGACGGGCATGCGGCGGCGGAGCAGTACACCCGTTTTGTGACGGAGTCATTTGCGGGCTTTCTGCTTTCCCAGACGATTTACCGGTAACATAGTGAGGGTGCATATGAAAAAAGCTGGAATGGCGATGGTGTTGCTGACGATGGCGGTATTTCATGTTTTTTCGGCGGACGACGTCGTTTTTTCGGAGGGCTTCGATACGCCGGAGGCGGTGGCGAAATACGGGCCGGGCGATGGGATTTCGTTCGTGCCGGAGGGCGGCGCCGGCGGCAGCGGCTGCATCCGCTTTCACCGCGATACGGTGGGAGACAGCTGGCTGCTGATTCCGATCGATCCGGCCGAACTGCGCGGCCGGGCGATTCAGGTCGAGGCGATGATGAAGGCGGAGAAGATCGCCAAGCCGTCCCCCGGCTACATGGGGCCGAAACTCATGCTGAATCTGCAAAGTCCGGGCGAAAACAGCCACTCCGAGCAGGAGAAGGTGCACGGAACCTATGACTGGCGGAAGTTCCAGGTGTTCGCGCAGGCCGCGTCCGACGTAGAAAAGGCGGTTCTGGCCATCGGCATCCAGCACGGACAGGGAACGCTCTATATGGATGACGTGAAGATCACGCTGGTGCCGACCGGGGAAACCGAGGCGTTCGTGCCGCCCGCCGCTCCGCTGCCGACCCGGACGAAGTACCGCGGCATGATGTCCGGCTACGATCTCAGGGAGGCGGACATCCGCGACTTCGCGCTCGATTTCGGCGGCAACCTGCTGCGCTGGCAGCTGCTGCGCGGCAAGGCCGACACCAGCACGCCGGAACTCTACCGCGCCTGGCTCGACGCCGAGCTCGACAAGCTCGACGCGGTCATGCCAGCCCTGAAGAAGTACGGCGTGAAGGTCGCGATCGACCTGCACGGCGGCCCCGGCACGAATCAGGACCGGTTCCTGACGAACCAGCTGAGCTGGGATGTTCCGAACCAGAATCTTTTCGTCGAGACCTGGGAGAAGATCGCCCGGCGCTACAAGGGCAATCCGATGATCTACGGCTACGACCTGCTGAACGAACCGCGCGAAGACAACTACGTCTACGAACCGGACGGCGCGCTGGAGTGGAACCGGCTGGCGCTGCGCACTGCGAAGGCGATCCGGGCCATCGACGCCGAGGTGCCGATCATCATCGAGAGCGCCAAGGGCGGCGGACCGGCCGGACTCAAGACGCTGCGCCCGGTCAATCTGCCGAACATCATTTACAGCGTCCACATTTACAGCCCGCACACCTACACCCACCAGGGAATCACGGCGGCGGGGCGGGAGAGCCGGGTGGTCTATCCCGGCAGCATCGACGGCGTGGAGTGGAACCGCGACAAACTCAGGCAGACGGTGCAGGTCGTCCGCGATTTCCAGCTGAAATACAACGTTCCGATTTTCATCGGCGAATTCTCGGCCATCGCCTGGGCGCCGGGCGCGGAGCGGTATCTGGAGGATTGCATTTCGATCTTCGAGGAGTACGGCTGGGACTGGACCTACCACGCATTCCGGGAGTGGACCGGCTGGAGCGTCGAACACGGCGGCGTGTTCGAAAACCAGTTCCCGGTTGAGAATTCGCCGCGCAAGCAGGTGCTGAAGAAGTACTTCGAGCGCAACCGCGAGTGAGGGCGCCTCCGGGAACAAACGGGAAACAGGTGCAGCCGCAGGGTTGATAAAACGAAAACACGTGCTATATTACGGATTTTCGTTTTCTGATGCACGTCGCCACCCGCCGCAGGGCCTGAAGCTGCAGCGCAACTCTTCGTGCAGCACCGGATTCGCCGCTTCAGGAAGTATGAGTATCAACCCGTTATGGCTTCTTCACTCTCCGAACAAATGACGCATGAACTCGGCACGCAGTCGATTTTCCGGCTGCTGCTGCGTTTCAGCATTCCGTCGCTCATCAGCAATTTTCTGTTTACGATCTACAATGTCGTCGACCGCGTATTCATCAGCTGGAAGCTCGGCACCGACGCAATCGCCGGCGTCGGAATCACCTTCTATCTCTTCATGATCTTCATCGCGGTCGGCATGATGTTCGGCATCGGCGGCGGCACGCTCGTGTCGCTGAAGCTCGGCGAGCAGGACAAGGCCGGGGCCGAACGGATTCTCGGCAACGTGATCATGATTTTTCTGGTCGGCGGCGCACTGACCACACTGCTCGGCTTCCTGTTCCTGAAGCCGCTGCTCTACTGTTTCGGTGCGAGCGACATCACCTATCCGTATGCGGCGGAGTATTTCCGCATCCTGCTCTGGTTCATGGCCGCCGACTTCCTGTCGATGGGAACGACGAACATCATCCGCGCCGAAGGCAGCCCGAACTTCTCGATGTGGTATATCGCGGCCGGCTGCTTTGTGAACATCGGGCTGGACTACCTCTTCATCATGGAATTCGGCTGGGGAATCGCCGGGGCGGCGTGGGCGACCGGGATTTCAAAGGTGCTGTCGACCGTCCTCATGTTCTGGCACTTTTCGGTCGGGCCGTTCCGCTACCTGACGCTGCACTGGCGGAATCTGCGGATCGACTGGAAATACCTGACGGCAATGAGCGCGATCGGACTTTCCCCGCTGATTCTGCAGAGCATCAACTCCGTGCTGAACGCGCTGATCAACACGACGCTGCTGCGGAACGGCGGCGACAAGGCCGTCGCGTCGATGACCTGCATTTCGACGATCATCATGCTGCTGATGATTCCGACCTTCGGCGTCATGATGGGCTACCAGCCGATCGTCGGCTACAACTACGGCGCCCGGCAGTTCCGCCGCGTCGCGCAGACGCTGAAGGGGGCGTTTCTGATGAGCGGCGGCGCGACGCTGTTGCTCTATGTGCCGGTCATGCTCTATGCGCCGGTCATCGTCGGCTGGTTCTGCAACGGCGACCCCGGCGTGGTGCCGATGGCGTCGCACGGACTGCGGATCTTCTTCCTGCTGTTCCCGCTCTGGCCGATCTTCTGCATCGGCTCGAATTTCTTCCAGGCGACCGGGCGGCCGAAAAAGACGATCTTCCTGACCGTATTCCGGAACGGGCTCTGCTTTCTCGGGTGCATCCTCATCCTGCCGCGATTCTTCGGGCTCGACGGCGTCTGGGCGACGGCCCCGATCGCGGACGGCCTGGCCGCCGCCGTGATCTTTCTCCTGCTGGTGCGCGAATTTGCGGTCCTCCGTCAGATGGAGGCGGAAGCCGCCGCGCAGAGGGATGCGGAAAAAACCCCGGCAGCTCCGTCCTTCGAAGCCGCCGGAACAGCCTGACCGCACCCCTTGCCCCGGAGCGGATTTCCGGAACCGGCCATGCTCCGGAACCGTCCGGACCGTTTTGCCGGAAACATATCGCGTATCTCCTGAACAGAAACAGTTTGCGCTTTTTCCGAAATCCGGTCAAAAAAAGATGATTTTTTTGAAAAAAATGCCATAACTGCTTGCAATTTACCGGAGATAAGGGTATTTTAACAGAATGTGGCCCCCGGTGTCGGCGATTCGCGCCGGGATTCGGGGGATAATATTAACCGGTAACCAACAAAAACAAGAACACAAAACAACATGGCAGAAGAAAACAAATTCGCGGACAGTTTCCTGGACTTCTCGAACATCCCGGGCTCGATGGAAGAGCTTCTGGCGTCCGCCGAAAGCACGAATGCTTTCAACAAGGGCAAGATCGTTGAAGGTACGGTTGTCGCGAAGCGTCCGGACGGCGCGCTCGTGGACATCGGCTACAAAGCCGAGGGCTTCGTTCCGGCATCTGAGTTCCTCAAGTTCGATGAAGTCGCGATCGGCGACAAGATCGACGTCTATCTCGAAGAGATCGAAAACCGCAACAACATGCCGGAACTCAGCCTCGAAAAGGCCAACTCGATCAAGGCCTGGAACCGCATCACGACCGAATACGGCGAAGGCTATGTTGTCAAAGGTTTCATGCGCCACCGCGTCAAGGGCGGCATCATGGTCGATGTCGAAGGCTTCCCGGCCTTCCTGCCCGGCTCGCAGCTCGACGTGGGCCCGGTGCACAATATGGACGATTACATCGGCAAAGAGTTCGACGTCAAGATCATCAAGATCAATCAGGACCGCCGCAACATCGTCGTTTCGCGCCGTGAACTCCTCGAGGAGTCCCTCCGCGAGTCGCGCAGCAAGCTGCTGAGCGAAATGAAGGTCGACGACCTGCGCAAGGGCATGGTCAAGAACATCACCGACTTCGGCGCGTTCATCGACCTCGGCGGCGTGGACGGCCTGCTGCACATCACCGATATCTCCTGGGGCCGGATCTCGCATCCGTCCGAGGTGCTTTCGGTCGGTCAGGAACTCGAAGTCGTCATCATCGGCATCGACAAGGAGAAGGAGCGCGTCTCCCTCGGCCTCAAGCAGAAGACCCGCAATCCGTGGGATGACGTGGTCGCGAAGTATCCGAAGGGCAGCAAGATCAACGGCAAGGTCGTCAACATCATGCCGTACGGCGCGTTCGTCGAGATCGAAACCGGCGTCGAGGGCCTGATCCACGTCTCCGAAATGAGCTGGACCAAGCGCGTCAGCAAGGCGAGCGATGTCCTGAACATCGGCGACGAGGTCGAAGCCGTCGTGCTCGACATCGACCGCGACAGCCGCAAGATTTCGCTCGGCCTGCGCCAGAAGGAGCGCAATCCGTGGGAAGTCCTGGCCGAGAAATATCCGGTCGGCCGCCGCATCAAGGGCAAGGTCCGCAACATGACCAGCTACGGCGCGTTCGTCGAAATCGAGAACGACATCGACGGCATGATCCACGTCTCCGACATGAGCTGGACCCGCAAGATCAACAATCCGAACGAGGTCCTGAAGCCGGGCATGGAGGTCGAGGCCGTGATTCTCGACATCAATCCGGAGCAGCAGCGCATCTCCCTCGGTCTCAAGCAGGCCGAGTCCGACCCGTGGGCGAGCATCAACGATCTCTACAAGGTCGGCGACGTCGTCAAGGGCAAGGTCACGAAGATCGCGGCGTTCGGTGCGTTCGTCGAGCTCTCCAACAAGATCGACGGCCTGATCCACATTTCGCAGCTGAGCCGCGACCATGTCGAGAAGGTCAAGGACGTCCTGAACGTCGGCGACGAAGTCGAAGCGCGCGTGATCAAGGTCGATACCGACGAACGCCGGATCGGTCTCTCGATCAAGGCGGTCGGCGAAAACTTCTCCGACGAGGACCTGAAGGCGGCCGAAGAGGAATACACCGCCGCGCTGAAGCCGGGCGAAGCCATGGTCGACATGGGCGAAGTCTTCAGCAGCGAGTCCCTCGCGGGCCTCAAGCTCGACTGAGCGTAAAATCGCCTCGAAAGGCCGGGAGAACGAAAGTTCGACCGGTCTTTTTTATTTCCTTCCCGCGCGGTTCCGGGCCGGCGGGACACCGGTTTTGCAAGAATTTCATCTGTTATTCATTTGAGAATGATTTGCATTTCATCCGGGGAATGGCTATATTGAAGGGAACGAGTCAATGAGAGAGGAGCCGGAATTGCGGAAGCCGATCGGCCTCCGGCCGTTCCGGACGCCAGGGGAGCGGACATGTGGAAAAAATATCTGGGGCACCTGCCGGAGCGGGACCCGCTTTTTCAGTACCTGAAGCATGAGATTCAGCCGCAGCTGGGCGGCTTCCTGAATCATCCGGATTACCGTGTCTTCCAGCTGCACGGGTCGAACGCCGTTTATCTGTACGAAGAGAAGCATCGCGGCACGCTGGTAATCGGCAAATTTTTCCTGTCGGACCGGGAACGCGACCCGGCCGCCGCTTCGCGGAAACTCGAACGCGAATACCACAACCTCGCAATGATGCACGGCAGCGGCTTTTCCGGCAGCCCGCATTACATCGCCCGTCCGCTCGGGCGCAACGATTGGCTGAACCGGCTGCTGGTGATCGAATACTGCTACGGGGAACTGCTGAGCAGCATCATCATGCGGGCGATCCGGAACCGCGACAGCGGTCTGCTCTATGCGAAGCTGACCGCGCTCGCCTACTTCCTGGCCCGGTTCCACAACAATACGGCGTCGGGCTGGAGGATCGATTTCAATGAAGCGGCGGCGTATATGGATTCGCTGACCGGGCGGCTGCAGTTCCAGAACCAGATCGGCGCCAACGGCGCGAACGAGCTTTATTATCTGCGCGACCGCTGGCGGGAACAGCCGAAGATGTGGGAGGATTGCCAGGTGTTCGTGCACGGCGACGCCACGCCGGATAATTTCCTGTTCGGGGACGGCCTTGCGGTCATCTCCTTCGACCTCGAACGGCTCAAGCGCGCCGACCGGGTGTTCGACACCGGGCGGGTCGCTGCGGAGCTCATGCACTTCTTTCTGCTGATGACCGGGAACAAATACGCGGCCGAGCCGTTCATCGGCCACTTCCTCTGGGAATACGCCTGCCATTTTCCGGACCGGGAGCGGACGTTCGAGCAGACGACGCGCCGGGTGCCGTTCTATATGGGGACGACGCTGCTGCGCATCGCCCGGAACCCCTGGCTCGACTGGAATTACCGGCTCCGGCTGATCCATGAAGCGAAACAATGTCTGAGGAGGTGGTATCTGTGATCCGGGGACTGATATTCGACATCAACGGGACCGTCATCGACATCCTGACCAACGAGGGGGAGGAGAACATCTACCGCGTCCTCTCCAACTTTCTCGACTACCAGGGAATTGCACTGAGTCCGGACGAGCTCCGGCGGCTCTATTTCGAGATCAACAAACGGCAGCGCCGCGAAAGCGCGGAGGAGTACCCCGAGTTCGATGTGAAGGCGCTTTTTGCGGAAATCGTCGACCGGCACGCCACGGCATTCACGCATGCGCTGCCGAAGCCGAAGCGGAAAGTGCTGCCCGAGGTGCTGGCCGAACTCTTCCGCGCCGCCTCCCGCTTCCGGCTCGAGCCTTATCCCGATGTCCGGCGCGTGCTGGACGAGCTGCGCGAGGATTACCGGCTTGCGGCGCTTTCGGACGGGCAGAGCCTCTGGGCGCTCCCCGAACTGCGTTCAGCCGGGCTGGCCGGTTATTTCGATCCGGTCCTGATTTCGAGCGACCTCGGCTACCGCAAGCCGGATAAGCGGATGTTCGAACTCATGCTGGTCAAGATGGATCTGGCTCCCTCCGAAGTGCTGTTTGTCGGCAACGACATGTACCGCGACGTCTTCGGCGCGAACCGGCTCGGCATCCGGACCGTATTTTTCAAATCGAACCAGGGCGACCATCGCAAGTCGGGCGCCGAGCCGGACTACATTATCTACAACTTTTCGGAGCTGCCCGAAGCGGTCCGTTTTCTGTCGAACCGCGCCTGACGGTATTCGCGCGGCGGCATCCGGTATTTTCGCGAGAAGAGCTTTGTGAAGTAGTTGCTGTCGCAGAAACCGCAGCGCATGGCGACCTCCGTGACCGTCAGCGCGGTGTCGCGCAGCAGTTCGGCGGCGCGTTCAAGCCTCAGCTCGAGCAGATAGCCGATCGGCGTGCAGTTGTAGGCGCGCCGGAACATCCGGATCAGCGTGCATTTCGAACGGCTGCCGATTTTCGAGAGTCCGTCGAGCGTCAACGGCTCGGCATAGTGGGCTTCGATGTAATCGGTGACCTGCGACAATCGATCGAATTCGTCCTCGCTCGCCCCGGTTCTTTCGGGATACGCCCGGCAGACCAGACCGAGAAGCGCCATGAAGTGAAGCTGCAGGAAGAAGCTCCAGCCCGGATTCCGGTGCTGCTGCTCAATCAGCATCGCGCTCATCTCCTCCTCCGCCCGGCGAAGCTGGGAATCGTTCAACGCCAGATGGTTCAGCCCGGAACCGCCGCCGGAAAACCGGCGGACGGGCGGAAAGAGCAGGTGATATCCTTCCGTCTCGGCCAGCTCCGAGACAGGCAGCCGGAGCTCCTCCGGGACGAACAGCACATTCGCGATTTCGAGCGACTCCACGCTGCTGTAAGTATGCATGACGCCAGGCGGAATCAGGAACACGTCGCCGCGCCGGATCGGACTCTCGCCGTTTTCGGTCAGATGGACGCCGCGCCCGCGCCGGACAAGCACGAGCTCATGAAAGTTATGTTCGTGCGGAATCTCGTTCGGCTGGCGGAAATTGAAAATCCGCAGCGGAAGGCCGGGCAGCACCTCCTTCCGGTCGATCAGTGTAATTCCATCGTTGTTCATTGAATAGTTCCGGTTTTGATCATAATATACCATACACTGATAATTTTATCAAGGTTTTTTACGTCATCCGGATTTATAATGGGTGCGTGACAATCGCATCGGGACCATATGAACGGGAACAGTATGAAAAAAATCGCCTATGCCAATGCCGTTGCGGACGACAAGGTCCGCAGGTTCGTGCCGCCGGTCCGGGTCGTCCGGGAATCGGCCGGCGTCTCGGATTCCGCCGCTTTGCTCGACGGAGTGCACACTCAGAGCTTCGTACACTTCAATCCGCGCGAGTGCGTTCTGCCGCCCGGCGGAGAGATCATTCTCGATTTCGGCCTCGAACTGCACGGGCTGCTGACCGTCACCACCGGCTGCATGAAGCTCTCCCGGGCGCGCATCACCTTCGGCGAATCGGTGTCGGAGACGCTGGGCACGCCGACGCAGGATCACGCGATCCATCAGGAACTTCTTTCGCTGCCGCAGCTGGGGCAGGTCAACTTCGGACAGACCGCCTTCCGCTTCGTCCGGCTCGAAATTCCTGCCGACGCGCCGGAAGTCCGGCTGATCGGCGTCGTCGCGACCGCGATCTACCGCGACTGGGAGTACCGCGGAACCTTCCTCTCCGACGACGAGCGGCTGAACCGCATCTGGGAGGTCGGCGCCTACACCGTTCACCTGAACTGCCAGGACTACATCTACGACGGCGTCAAGCGCGACCGGCTGGTCTGGATGGGCGACCTTTATCCCGAGATCCGCACGATCCTCGCGGCATTCGACGAAACCGCCCTGGTCGAAAAGAGCCTCGACTTCGTCCGCGACCACACCCCCGACGACAAATGGATGAACACCGCGTCGAGCTATTCGTGCTGGTGGGTCATCTGCCAGCGCGACTTCTATCTCTACCGCGGCAATTACGCCTATCTGCGCGAGCAGAAGAGCGCACTCTCGAAGCTGCTGAACCGGCTTCTGGCCTGCGTCGCCCCGGACGGCTCCGAGGCGCTGACCGAATGGCGTTTTCTCGACTGGTCGACGGCCGATGACGATACGCTCAAACACGCCGGTTTGCAGGGGCTGCTGGCCTGGACCTTCGACTGCGGCGCCGATCTCGCTTCAGAGCTGAACGATCCGCGCCTCGCGCTCCGCTGCCGTGTGGCGGCTTCGAAGCTGCGCACGGTCGCGCCGGACTGCCGCGGCAACAAGATCGCCGCGGCGATGCAGATTCTCGGCGGCGTCGGCGACGCCCGGAAGCTGAACGACGAAATCATGCGGAACCGGCCCGATCACGGCATCAGCACCTTCTACGGCTACTTCGTGCTGCTGGCCCGCGCCGAGGCCGGCGATGTCGCCGGCGCGCTCGACGTGATCCGCAGCTACTGGGGCGGCATGCTCGACTTCGGCGCGACGACCTTCTGGGAGGACTTCGATCTGGAGTGGACGCGCAACGCCTACGGCATCGACCAGTTGCCGGTTCCGGGCAAGGACGATATCCACGGCGATTTCGGCAAGCACTGCTACACGGGGCTGCGCCACAGCCTCTGCCACGGCTGGGCCGGCGGACCGGCCGCGTTCCTGACCGAAAAGGTGCTCGGCATCCGTCCCGCCGCCCCCGGGTTCGTACAGGCCAAAATCGAACCGTGCCTCGGCGGGCTCACCCGGGTCGAGGGGAGCCAGCCCACGCCCTTCGGTGAAATCGAGCTTTCGGTCCGCAAAATCGGCAACAAGGAGCGACGGCTCCTGAAGCTTCCGAAGGAGGTCCGTGAAGTTTAGTCCGGATGTCGCATGAGAACGTCTCAACTTCTCTCCGTTCCGGCACGTTTTCAGGCAATGTCCGGGCCGGCACCCGGATATGAGGACCCGGGAAAGGCGGCAGCGAGCCCGCAGGCCGGGGGGCCCGCCGCACAGTCAGATCAGGGAAGGACGGGCTTCTCCTGACGTCCCTTCACGAACTGGTTCGGGTCGTTTTCGACGTTCTGCGTGAACTCCTGCAGCTGCCGCAGCGAATTGTCGAGACGGGTCAGGGTCATTTCAAGCCGCAGCTTCAATGCGGCGGCGTCGTCGCTGAGCTTTGCGCCGCCCGCCTCGGCCTTTTTGATCGCGGCGGAAGCGTCGGTCAGGAACGTATTCAGGCTTCTGACCATGGTGCCGAGCTCGGGGCTGTCGCCGAACTTGCGCAGCGAGAGAATTCCGGCATCGAGGTTGTCGATCGCGCGATTGACCTTCTGCACGTTCTCTTCGGAGAGCGCGGCCTGCAGCCGCCGGCTTGAAGTTTCGAGGTTCGAACAGATCTGATTGATGTTGTTCAACGTGCTTTTGAGTTCGCCGCGATTCAGGATTTCGCTCATGTTGTCGAGCGTTTCATTCAGCTTGTCGGCGAGCTGGATGAAGTTGACTTTCTCGAGTTCGTCCAGCATGCGGCTGATGTTCTGGATCGCATTGCCGATGTGCGACGGACGCGACGGGATGTAGATGACGCCGTCGCCGGGCTGGACGTCGAGATGCGGCATCGCCGGAGGCAGCGAATCGCTGACCGACAGCTCAAGATAGGCGCCGCCCATGATGCCGGCCGCGTTGATGAAGCAGCTCATATTCTTCTTGCGCATGACGGTCGCGAAGTTCGTGCCGCCCGGCGCATAGTCTCCGGCGAGATCGTCGTCCTGTTCGACCGCCGACGGGAAAATGTCGAAGTAAACCGCGATGTAGCCGTCCTTCTGGCGCATGGTCATGGCGGTGATTTTGCCGACCGGGAGCCCGAGATACTTGACCGGAGAACCGACCGCCAGCCCCTCCACCGACGTGTTCAGGACCGTCATGGCCCGGTAGCGCGGCTCGAACAGCTTGCCGACGCCGACCGAAATGAAACCGATGACGAGGAGAGCGATCGAGATCAGCAGGAATCCCCCGAGTTTCAACCGATTTGCTTCATTCATGATTCGATATTCCCGTGATTAACTTACAAAACTGAACAGCGCGGTCATGGCGGCATCGGTGACCACGATCAGAAAAATCGACGTGACGACCGCGCCCGTGGTCGCCTTGCCGACCCCCTGCGCATCACGTTCGGCACTGACGCCTTTCCAACAGCCGACCGCGGCGACGATGACCGCGAACAGCATGCTCTTGACGATCCCCTGCGCAAGATCGACCGGCTGGATGACCTCAAAGGTCTTGCTCAGATACTCCGCGATGGATGTATTCAGCATCGAACAGACGATGAACATGCCGCCGACAATGCCGCAGACATCCGATATGATCGTCAGCCCCGGCATGACGAAAATCAGCGCAATGAGCTTCGGAACAAGCTCGAAGCGGCCGACATCGAGTCCGAGCGTGACCATCGCATCGAGCTCCTCGCGCGATTTCATGAGCCCGAGCTCGGAGGCGAAGGAGGAGCCGGTACGCCCGGCCAGCACGACCGCCGTGACCAGCGGCGCCAGCTCGGTCACAATGACCGTTCCGACCAGGTTCACCACGAAATTGTCCACGCCGAAGCGGCTGAGCTGAACAATCGCCTGGAACGCGAGGATGACGCCGATCAGGAACCCGAGCAGCGCGATGATCGGCATCGCATCGGAACCGCAGCTGTCCATATAATAGCAGACGCTGCGCCACTTCAGCTGCCGCGGGTGCCGCAGCGACTGCGAGGTGGAACGGAGAAGCTGGTGTGAAAAGCCGAGGAAACCGAAGAACTCGTTCCACATCGCAATCGACGAGTCGGCGATCTGCAGACAGAGCTCCCGCAGCGACCGTTCGCGCTTGATTCCGTCCATTACCGGACATCCCCGAGTTCGGTGCGGCTCCAGAGCGCAAGACGGTCAGCCAGCCGGCCGACCGCCACGCCGGCGGCCCGGGCCACGGCTTCGGCGGAATCTTCCTCGACCGGAACCGAGAAATCGAAGCGGAACTCCCTCCGGTCGTCCGGCAGCGACCAGCTGCCGGCCAGACGGAACTCCTTCCGCGCCGAGTCCACTTCAAAAACCTCGAGCGTTCCGGCTACGGGGACCGGCACGGCCGACTCCGAATCCGGCCGCAGTGCAAGATTCAACGCGCGGGCGACCAGCTGTTCGGGCGGCAATGCCCAGCGGTTGTAGGGGTCGCGGATGACCCGGCCGGAGGCGTCGCGCGACTGCATCCGGCTCCCGGCGGTCGAATCGTTGCGGAATTCGAGCATGCGGAGCGCACGACCCGTCTTTTCGGCCTTTTCGAGCGTAAGATCGAATTCCCCAACCGGCCGGTAAGATTCGAAAAAACAGCCGGAAAACAGCAACACCGCCAGACATGCGGCGAAAACAACGAGCGATTTCATGATCCCGGACTCCCCCTTCGTTAAAAACAGACCGGCCTCCATTAATAAAATACCCGTCCGGCGCGCGAATTTCAAGAAGCGGAGATTGTAAAACACGTATTCCGATGGTATTTTATGCAGGAATAATAGTGGAATGGAATCCGCATTCAGGAGAGATTACGCGGAATGTATCTGGAACAAATCGATTCCCCGGCGGACCTGAAAAAACTTCCGCCTGACGCGCTCTGCGCATTGGCGAAGGAGATCCGGGAGCTCATCATCGACACGGTCAGCGAAAACGGCGGCCACCTCGGCGCCAACCTCGGCACGGTCGAGCTGACCATTGCGCTGCATTATATTTTCGACATCCCGGCCGATTCGCTCGTATTCGACGTCGGTCATCAGGCCTACACGCATAAGATACTGACCGGACGTCGGGAATTCTTCCGCACCCTGAGGCGATTCGGCGGATGCGCCGGTTTCCCGCATCCGCGCGAGTCGAAATTCGACGCGAGCGTGGCCGGGCACGCCGGAACCGCGATTTCGACCGCGCTCGGCATTTCGACCGCGCTCGGCGCCGCGTCGAACCCGCACAAGGCGATCGCGGTGGTCGGAGACGGCTCGCTGAACTGCGGCATTTCGCTTGAAGGGCTCAACAACGCCCACGCCGGCGGGAAAAATCTCATCATCATCCTGAACGACAATAAAATGTCGATCTCGCGGAATGTCGGCGGCCTCGCCCGGTCGCTGAACCATATTATATCAGGGAGCTTTTACAACCGGTTCAAAACCGCCGCCAAGCGGCTGCTGTTTTCGCTGCCGCGTCACAAAACGCTGCACAAGATGATCCGGCGGTTTGAGGAGACGGTCAAATACCTGATCCTGCCGGGCGGGCTCTTCGAAGAGCTCGGCATCCGTTACATCGGGCCGATCGACGGTCATTCGATTCCGGATCTGCTCTATCACCTGCGTCACCTCGAAAGCCAGCAGGCCGGCCCCGTGCTCCTGCATGTCACAACCGAAAAGGGGCGCGGCTATGAACATGCACGGCAGAATCCGGCCCGCTACCACGGCGTTCCCGGCTTCTGCAAGGCGACCGGCGCAATCGCCTCGTCCGGCAAACCGTCCTTCTCGAGCGTGTTCGGCGAAGCGGCGGTCGAGCTGGCCGCTCGCCACCCCGAGATCCACGCGATCACGGCGGCCATGAAAGACGGTACGGGGCTCACTCCGTTCGCGGAAGCGCACTGGGACCGTTTTCATGACGTCGGCATCGCCGAAGAGCATGCGGTGACCTATGCCGCCGGGCTGGCGATCGGCGGCCTGCGGCCGATCTGCGCGATCTATGCGACCTTCATGCAGCGGGCGCTCGACTGCGTCTATCACGACGTGGTGCTGCCGCAGCTGCCGGTGATCTTCACGCTGGACCGGGCCGGGGCGGTCGAAGACGGACCGACGCACCACGGCATCTACGACCTCGGTTTCCTGCGCGCACTGCCGGGCCTGACCGTCATGGCGCCGCGCTCCGGAGCGGAGCTGCGCAGAATGCTCGAATTCGCCTACGAGCTGAAGCGGCCGGTCGCTATCCGCTATCCGCGCGGCGGCAGCAACGTGCCGCCCGGCGCCTGCGTGCCGGAACTGCAGTTCGGCCGGGCCGATGTGGTCCGGGCGGGTGCGGGGCCGGTGATCTGGGCCATGGGGCCCGAAGTCGACACGGCGCTGGCGGCGGCGGAACTGCTCAATATGGATTGCTGCGTCGTCAACGCGCGCTTCCTTTCTCCGTTCGACGCGGAACTGGCGCGGAAGCTCGCCGAGGGGCGGACGACCATTTCAATCGAGGACCATGTGCTCTCGGGCGGACTCGGCACGGCGCTCGACGAAGCGCTGTCCGGAACGCCTCATGGCGGAATCCTGCACTTCGGCTGGCCGGCCGACCGGCCGGTTCCGCACGGAAAAGTCGGCTGCCTGCGGCGCGAGTTCGGCCTGACGCCGGAAGCGATCGCGGAAACCGTGCGGAAAACGGCCGCGCCATGAACCGGAAATGACGCCATGAAGCGTCCGCCGGAGGGAGGACGAAACGCCTCCCCGCCGCCGCAACGCCGCCGGAGTCAGCGCAGGAAACAGGCCGGCGTGCAGCTCCAGGCGTGACAGGCGCTGTTGATGAGGGCGTCGCCGTACGGCGACAGGAAATCGTCGCCCGGCACATAGACTTCCCAGAAGGTGTCCGCACCGAGCCGCACCATGCCGCCCCAGTACGAATCGATCCACGCCTCCGCCTTTTCGCGCAGGCCGGCAAAGCAATACGCTTCGAGCAAATGGTGGTGCATATACGGTGTAACCGGACGCTGCGCGCCCGGAACTTGTTCGACCGCCAGCAGGATTTCACGCGCCTCCTCCGGCGTAAAGACTCCGGCCAGGATCGGCCAGATCTGCCCGGCCCAGGAGACCTCGCCTTCAGGTCCGGAGAGGATCAGCTTCCGGTCCGCGTCGTAACGGAACCGCCGGAGCGCCTGCGCCAGACGCTCCGCTTCCGCGCGGCGGAGCTGCGCCTCCTCCGCATAGCCGAAACGCTCCGCCAGGCGCGCCAGCGCCCGCAGGCTGTAGATTGCGACCCCCTGCATCGGCATCTGCCGGTCGAAAGCGGCCCAGTCGATGAATGCCCAGCCCTCCATGTCGTACCGGACCAGTCCGTCCGCATCGATTCCGGGGCGGAACAGCTCGTACTGCCGGACCGCCAGCGGATACAAATCCCTGCCGAGCTCGACATCCCCGGTTTCGCGGACCAGGTCTTCGAGCGTCGGGGCGAAGAGCAGCGCATAGTCGACCGTATCGTTGCCGTGGCGCAGCTCCGGCTCGGTATAGATGCAGCCGGGAACACGCCCGTCGTCATCGCTCGCCGCCGCCAGCAGCAGGAGAGAACGCTCGATGAGATCGAAGCGGCGGAAGCTCGCCGCATTGGCCCGCGCCTGAAGCCGCAGGTCGCCGAGCCAGAGCCGCCGATCCCGCTTCGGGCCGTCTTCCATGACCGTCTGCATGCAGTTGCGGAGCGTCCGCAGGGCGACGCGGTCGATCGCCGCCCGTTCCGGAGAAAGCGCCGCCGGCGGCTCCGGCAAATCGCGCACCGCCGCCTCGGCGATCACCTCGACCGCGTCGAAAACGACCTGCTCGGCGACGCAGAGGATTTCGATTTTCAGATACCGCAACGAATAGCGGCGCGGCAGCACAAATTCACCGGGGAGGATGTCGAAGTTCACAACCTCGTCCTGCAGCCACGCCCGGCTGAGGCCGCCGTGATAACCGGAAAAATCCGCCGACGCCTCGTACGGCAGTTCGGCCGCGGTCAGCCGCAGCCGCAGCGGCGAATCGTTCCTGCCGACCGGACGCATGCGGAGCCGCAGCCGCCCGACCACGCTTTCGCCGAAATCGACAGTGAAGGAGTCCCCGCCGCCGAATGCACGCTCCCGCAAAGCCGCGGCCGGCGCGAGGTCGCGCATCCGGCACTTCTGCCAGGCGTCCTCACAGAATTCCGGCTCCACCAGAGCCCGCGGCTCCACGGCCCAATGTTCAAGCTCCGGCTTCAGCGATTCCGCGCGTTCCAGCCATTCGGCACGACGATCCCAATCTCTCATTCCGACCCTCCGGATTGTTTCATTATCACCGACATTCTGTTTAAACTAGCCCTGCAAAACCGTCCCGGCAAGTTCTTTTCACCATTTCTTGACATTTTTGCCTTGACATTTTAAAATTTTTTGGTATAATATAAGTGTATCTTATGTGTATACATGAGATACCAGAACAAATCTAACAGTATTTTAACAATGATACAACCAAAGCTCAAAATCACCAAACACTCCACTCCGGCCGAATATCAGCAGATCCGGAAATACGTGATCGACTCGGTGCTGGAGTCCGGCTGTGCACCGAAGCGGCTGGCTTCGATGCGGGAGATGGCGGGCTTCTTCAAGGTCAGCACCGCCACGGTCCAGCGCGCGCTGAAAGAGCTTGTCGACGACGATTACCTGACCGTAAAGCCCGGAATCGGGCTTTTTACGAACCCTGACCGCGGCTGGCTGCGCGAAAAGACCGAAGTCATCGGCGTGCTGGCCGCCGACGGGCGCCAGATCTACTATGAGAATTTTCTGTGGGATCTCCTGTCGGCCGTCGGGCGCCGGATCACGTCGGGCCGGAAACTGCTGTACCCGATCAATCTGTTCCACACGGCCGGCCATGTGCCGGAGAGCCTCGCGTTTCTCTCCATGACCGGGCTGATCTGGCTCGGGCCGGACTTCGCGCCGTCCGCCGCGGCGGACGCTTTCTTCGCGGCTCTGACCGTTCCGGCGGTCACCGTCAACGATCCGCGGGCCGGACACTCCTGCATCAGTTACGACATGGAGCTCGAGGGGTATCAGGTCGGCCGGAAACTGCTGGGAGAGGGACGCCGGTCGCCGGTCGTCATCGCCAAGCGGCCCGATATGCCGCAGATCGCCGGGCTGCGCCGCGCCTTCTCCGAATCGGGAACGCCGTTCAACGACAGGCTGCTCGTGCTGCGCAATCCCGGTATGGCCGACCGTCTCCACACGATCTTCGACCTGCTCGAAATGCCCGAGGCGATCTATGCGGTCGGCGGCATGCTGCGCGACATCGAGCCGGTTCTCCGGGAGCGCCGGCCCGACTTCGACCGCTGCCGCCTGATCGGGGAGTCCTCGGTCTGGAAACCCGACTTCCGGGGCTGGGTCGTCGGCCATGAATACGAGCTTCTGGCGGAAACCGCCTGCAGCCAGCTTTTTGCGGAGATCGACGGCGGCCCCCGCAGGGACCACCGGATTCCGAGAAAAATCAAGTTGCACCATCCATAACCAAGGGAGAGTTCTCATGAAACCGCTGAAACCATTCACACTGATCGAACTTCTGGTCGTCATTGCGATCATCGCAATCCTGGCTTCGATGCTGCTGCCCGCGCTGAACCAGGCGCGCGACCGGGCCAAAACCATCAAATGCACCTCCAACCAGAAGCAGCTCGGCACCTATGTGCAGATGTACACCGACCAGAACAACGGCATCGTCATGAACGACGACGGCAACATCAAGCCCGCCAACAACGGCAAATGGCAGTCGATGCTGATGATGCTCTACATGCCGGGTTCCGAGATCAAAGACTGGGGATTCTACGACGAACAGCTCAAGCGGCCCTACGGCATTTTCGCCTGCCCGGCCGGCGCCGACGGAATGCCGAACCCGGACGGGTCGCGCCACTACGGCATCAACCGCCACTACGCCTCCTATGAAGGCGGCGGCGGCCGGATCATGCGCAAAACCGCCTCGATCCGCCGACCCTCCGCGCGCATGATGCTGATGGACATCGACCGGACCATCGCCTGGGCGACGCCGTGCGCGGCCAACGCCGCCGACCTCTCCGGCAACGCGACCGCCGGAGGCGTCTGGTGGAAGCACGGCAACGGCGCGAACGTGACCTTCGCCGACGGCCACTCCGAATGGAAGTCCCGCAACGACGTCCCGGCCGACGGCTGGACGCCCGACCTGACCAGCCCCCGCTACTTCTGGGGCACCGCCAACATCCAGTATGCGCAGCAGTAAAGGGAGGACCCGGGTTGAAACAGCTTCTTTTCACTCTCGCCGTGCTCTCGGCGCTGCTGCCGGCGGCGGCCCGGGAGACGGTCGGCGGCAATTACGCCGCCCTGCCGTGGAAAAGCACGGACGGCACCGGACGGATCGAAACCGTCGACGGGCGCCGCATCGCCGTCATCGACGTGCCGGAAGGTTCCGAAAAGGGACAGCACTGGCTGACCGCGCCGGTCGATCTTACGCCGTTCCTCGACCGGCGCGTGACCATGTCGGTCCGCTGCCGCTGGAGCGGCGTCACGCCGCCGCTCGAACCGTGGAACGGCGTCAAATTCATGCTCGACTACGTCGGCGGCAACGGCGCCCATTTCTGGTGCCACCCGCAGAAACTCTGGAACAGCCGCGACTGGGGCGAAATCTCCGTCGTCATCGAACCGCCGGAACCGGGTTCGCACTCCGGGCGGCTCGTGCTCGGGCTTGAAAGCAGCTCCGGCCGGGTCGAATTCGACCTCGATTCGCTCCGGACTTTCGTCATGTTCAGCCCGCAGGACCGGGTCAACCTCGACTACAAAGCAAGCTACCCGGAGAAGATCGCCGGCGGCCCGCGCCGCCGCGGCGTCATGTCGCCGCACCGCATGACCGAAGAGGATTTCAAAACGCTGAAGGAGTGGAACGTGAATCTGGTCCGCTTCCAGCTCATGCGCAACTGGGGCAGGCTCGGAACCGAACTCGACCTCGCCGATTACGACCGCTGGATCAACGCCCGGCTGGACCGGCTCGCCGGGGAGCTCGACCTTGCGGCGCGGTACGGAATCAAAGCGGTCATCGACCTCCATACCCCGCCCGGCGGCTCCACCGACGGCAAAAACATGCTCATGTTCTTTGACAAAAAGTACCACGACCACTTCATCGAAGTCTGGAAACGGATCGCGAAACGGTTCAGGGGCCACCCGGCCGTCTGGGCCTACGACCTCATCAACGAACCGACGCAGGTGACGCCCGCGCCGTTCGACTACTGGACGACCCAGAAGAACGCGGCGGAGGCGGTCCGCGCCATCGATCCGGACACCCCGGTCATAATCGAATCGAACGAGGCGGACCGCCCGCAGACCTATCCGTATCTGTCGCCGCTGGCGATGGACAATGTGATCTATGAGGTCCACATGTATATGCCGACGGGATTCACTCACCAGGGGGTTGAAGCGCCCGAACCGTACCGGAGTTATCCGGGATCGATCTACGGAACTGTGTGGGACAAGGAGAAAATCCGCGAAACCCTTCAGCCGGTGCGCGACTTCCAGCTCCGCCACAACGCGAAGATCTACGTCGGCGAATTCTCCGCCGTGATCTGGGCGCCCGGCGCCGACCGATATCTCGAAGATTGCATCGAAATCTTCGAAGAATACGGCTGGGACTGGAGTTACCACGCCTTCCGGGAATGGAACGGCTGGAGCCTCGAACATGAGGGTGAAAGCCACGTCTCCATGCGCCCGTCACCGGACAACGCCCGCAAGCGCGTGCTGCTCAAATACTTTTCGCGCAACACCGCCGAATAGCGCGGACAATCCAAGCCCCCGCAAACGGGATTTCTCCATTTGCGGGGGCCGTTTTTTATTCAGAAAGGGAAAAACCTCCCGTTCTCACCTGCCTCCGAGATGCCTCGCTCCCGGGGGAGAGAGGAGCTTCCTTCAGCTTTTACCGGTTCCGGCTGAAATACTTCAGCAGGACCTTCTTCCGGGGGGTATCCTCCTTCGCGGGCTTCAGGTCGGATGGATTCGTCCCTTCATGCTCGACGCTCCAGCCGGACCACTCGCGAAATGCGTGATAGGTCCAGTCCCAGCCGTACTCCTCGAAGATTTCGATGCAGTCGTTGATGTACTTCTCCGCGCCCGGCGCCCAGGCGATGGCGGAAAATTCGCCGACGTAGATCTCCGCGTTGTGGCGGAGCTGGAAGTCGCGCACCGGCTGAAGGGTTTCGCGGATTTTCTCCTTGTCCCACTTCTCCCCTTCGAGCACGCCGGGATAGACGCTGGACGGCCCTTCGCCGCGCAGCCGCTGGTGTGTGTAGGTCAGCGGGAAATACATATGAACCTTGTAGATGATGTTGTCCATCGCCAGCGGCGACAGATACGGATAGGTCTGCGGCCGGTCGGATTCGTTCGACTCGATCATGATCGGCGTATCCGGGTCGATCTCCCGGATCGCCTCGGCGGCCATGCGCTGCAGATTCCAGTAATCGTACGGCGCGGGCATCGCCTGCACCGGTTCGTTCACGAGATCGTAGGCATAAAGCTGCGGATGGTCCTTGAACCGCTTTGCGATCCGTCTCCAGACCTCGATGAAATGGTCGGCGTACTTCTTCTCAAAGAACATGCGCATGTTGCTGCTCGAAATCTTGCCGCCCGGCGGCGTATGCAGATCAATGACGAATTTGATGTCGTACTCCTTCGCCTGATCCATCGCTTTCTCAAGGTTGTCGAGTTTGCCGTTCAGCCACTGGTCATACTCGGCGAGATCGACTTCCGTCCCGATCGCTCCCCAGTTGCGGGTCTGCTGGGCGCGGATCAGATTCACATTCCACTCCTTCAGGGTTTTGAGGTCCTCGGGGCGGATGGTTCCCGGCGACATGACGCCGCGCTGGCGGCGATGATTCGCGATGCGCTCCGGATATTTGACCTTGTAATCGAGGTTGACCCGGTCCTCCGGCGAAAACAGGATTCCGGCCTGAAGCGAATCGAGGTCGAACTCGATCCGTCCCGAACTGTCCTGCAATCCGAGCGACAGCACGCCGGTTTCGGCCGTATCGCGGAACGTCACATTGAACGCAAGCGGCTGCCAGCCGTCGGTCGAACCGAATGCGCCGTTCGAGCCGGGCCACTGCATCGGCGCCTCCGGCCCCGGCTTGTAGGCCAGCATGAACTTCACGCCGTTGTACGGCTGCGGCGGTTTCGACACATCGGTGCACCGGTAGCGGACGAAAAAGGTGATGGTTCTGCCGCGATACGGTTTCAGGTCGAGCTCCCGCTCGAACCAGTGGTGTCCGGACGCTTTGTCCTTCGGGACGTCGGTGACCAGCACGCTCCTGCCGTCGACGGTCTCAATCCGGCTGTATCCGCCGGCCGGCTTCCACTCCAGCTTCGAAAGTTCCGGGCCGACCGGCCGCAGCCGCGCCTCGGCGGCCGGAAGCGTCACAACCGCGAACACCATCGCGGCAAAAACCGAAAACAGTTTTTTCAACATGGTTTCCTCCATAAAAAAGGCCGTTCCACAAAAACGGCCTTCCTCGGTTGACGGGTTATTTTTCGACGCCGCGCCGGAACGCTTCGAGCAGCGCGTCCTTGCGGTCGTTGCCTTTCGAGGGGGAGAGCCTGCCGGGCATGCCTTCATGCTCGACGCTCCAGCCGTCCCATTCGCGGAAGGCGTGGTAGGTCCAATCCCAGCCGTACTCCTCGAAAACGTCGATGCAGTCGCGGATGTAGTCGGCCGCGCCCGGCGCCCAGGCGATGGCGGAGAATTCGCCGACGTAGATGCGGGCGTTGTGCCGGAGCTGGAAATCGCGCACCGGCTTCAGGTGCTTCCGGATCATCTCCTTATCCCACTTCTCGCTGCCGATCATGCCGGGATATTTGATGAGGTCGGCCTTGCTGCCCTGTTCCCCGAAGGCATTGTGGACAAACTGGTGCGTGAACTGGCCCGGAGCGTACATATGAACCTGATAGATCACATTGTCCATCGCCAGCGGCGACAGATAGGAGTAGGTCGGAGCCGAATCCCAGTCGTTCGATTCGATCATGATCGGAGTATCCGGGTCAATCCGGCGGACCGCTTCGGCGGCCATGCGCTGGATGTTCCAGTAATCGTACTTGGCCGGACGGGTCTGAAACGGTTCGTTGACAAGATCATAGGCCCAGACCGACGGGTTGCCCTTGAACCGCTTCGCGATGCGTTCCCACACATTCACGAAGTGATCGGCATACTTCTTGTCGAAGAACATCGTCATGTTGCGGTCCTCGCCGCGGCCGCCCGGAGGCGAATGCAGGTCGATGACGAACCTGATGCCGTACTTCTCGGCGCGCCTGAACACGTCCTCGAGGTGATCGAGCTTGCCGTTCAGCCACTTGTCGTATTCGGCAAGATCGCGGTCGGTGTTCGACTTGCCCCAGTCGCGGGTGATCTGCGCGCGAACGAGCTTGACATTCCAGTCATGCAGCGTCCTGAGATCGTCGTCCGTAAAGGTGTGCGGAGACATCACGCCGCGCAGGACCGGCGTCTCGGCAACCTCCTTCGGGTACTTCACCTTGTAATTCTGGTTGACGCGCGGAAAGAGCCGGAAGACCCGCAATGTGGAGAGATCGAACTCGACCTCGCCCGAACTGTCCTGCAACCCGAGCTGCAGCCGGCCCTTGCCGGCGGAGTCCGATACCGATACCGTGAAACTGGTCTCCCGCCAGTCGAAGGTGCCCTTCAGATTCGACGGATGGTGCCAGAATTCCCGGCCGTCGCCGTCCTTGTAGTTCAGCATGAACTTGACGCCGTTGTAGCTCTGTCTCGGCGTGGAGACGTCCTTCGCCCGTACCCGGATCATGAAGCAGAGCGATTCGCCGCGGAACTTGCTGAGGTCGACCTGCGTTTCGGCGCAGTTCATGCCGCTCTTATCGGGGCTGTCGGCCGGAACGGTGACGGTCAGGAAGGTCCTGCCGTCCTTTGCGGATTCTCTGCCGTACTTGCCGAGACTCCATTTCGCCTTCGCCAGACCGCTGAATTCGGGGATCGCCGGCGGCAGCGCGTCTTCCGCCGCCACGGACAATGCGAACACTCCCGCCGCGGCGCAGGCCGCAAGCTTGAATGTCCGGGTGAAAAGCCGTTTGAACCGCATGACATGACCTCCTTTGTTCCCCGAAAAGTTGCCACCTTCCTCCTTCGCCGAGGCTGCGGAGGACAAGCCGGGCTTGTCATCCACAGCATTTGCGCGGCGGATGACACTCTCCGGGAGCCCCGCTCTACGGTGTTCCGTGCGGCTCCGCCGTACTCACACCTCCGAGAAAGGCATTGTTAATATTTTTCCGAAAAGTTGCCACCCTTCCTCCTTCGCCGAGGCTGCGGAGGACAAGTCGGGCTTGTCATCCACAGCATTTGCGCGGCGGATGACACTCTCCGGGAGCCCCGCTCTGCGGTGTTCCGTGCGGCTCCGCCGTACTCACACCTCCGAGAAAGGCATTGTTAATATTTCGATGGCATCAACATGCCGTCTCTTTCATCGAAAACGTTTCGATTACCATGTTAACCCAGGATATGAATTCACTATAGCGCGCGGAAAATGAAATGTCAAACCGCAAACCGCAAATTCGGCGTTT
This sequence comes from Victivallis lenta, assembly GCF_009695545.1. Classification (NCBI taxonomy): domain Bacteria; kingdom Pseudomonadati; phylum Lentisphaerota; class Lentisphaeria; order Victivallales; family Victivallaceae; genus Victivallis; species Victivallis lenta. The sequence continues at coordinate 52,308 of NZ_VUNS01000008.1, forward strand.
TTTCCGGGAACGGGTCGCGCCGCCTTGACTTTTTCAAAAAATGCATTACAGTTATCGGACAGTTACCCGTTATTGTTTTCGATGCAGAGAGGATACGCCAGATGACCGCCAAACGAATTTTCGCCGGTTTGTTCGCCCTTATCACCCTTCTGACGCTCGCGGGCTGCACGTCGCCGCGCCTGCCGGAGGGCCGCTACACCGCCGCCGGGCGCGACGACTTCGCCCTCGTCAACAACGACCTGATCTTCCTTCACATCACGACGCCGGCCGAGAATCCTTCACCGTTCGCGTTCTGGGACTGGGCCGGCGGCTATTCGCTGTCGCCGGAAGGCGTCCTGACGCCGGATATGGAGACGGAGCTCCTGAAGAAGTGGAGTTTCTATTACAGCTTCCGGTATGAAAAAAACATACTGAAGGTCATCGACAAGGGCGAAGGGCGCCCGGTTCTTTCGCTGATCCTCGAAGCCCCCGCCCGCCGGTAATCCCCGGGACATCAGAGCCGGAGAGGCATTTCCTCTCCGGCCTGCCGGACTATTCGAGTTCGATCAGGTTGAACAGCCGATCGCTCTTGCCGTCCGCAATGCCGCTCCCCCAGGACAGGTATCCGTCGCGGCCGCGGCCGGAGTCGCTGTTGACCAGCACCGCCGAACCGATCTTCGAACCGGGCTTCAATACAAGGCCGAGCTCCTTCGCATCGAACCGGAGCTCATAGAACGAACCGGCTCCGTCGTGCCGGAAATCCAGCGCGGAAGCGCCGAGCAGGCCGGCCGGCGATCCGATATGGCGGAAGAGCGCGTTGCCGGAGCGGCAGTTCGCCGCCGTGATTTCGTTCCAGCGCGGGTTGGCTGCGGGCGGCATGCCGTCCGCACCGCGCTGCTGGAGGGTCAGCTGGACAGAGTCGCCGCGCCACGCCTCTTCCGCCCCGTGGCTGTTGTGATGCGACGGGTCGTCAACCTTCACCTGCATGATCAATTCTCCAGGCGTGTAGAACACACGCAGCTTTGCCCCGATGTTCGGCGACATCGCGCCGCCCGGCCAGGTCGTCCAGCGCTGCTGGCCGCCGAAGTCGAGCCAGCCGCCCTCATCCCCCATCGCAGAAGCCGGGCGCGCCTTCACCGTCTCCACCCGGTAAGGCCGAACCGAAAAGGCGATCGGGGTCGCCATCCCGCCCCGGTCCTTGAGTACGACCGTGCGGAACTGCTTCGGCGTCTCCGCCGGGTCGATTGAGATGCGGAATCCGACTACCGCGCTCCCGCGCCGCGGCACGGCCGTCTCTTCCGGCGCGGCCAGCAGCTTCGCTCCCTCCGGCAGCTCGATTCCGGGCCGGAATACGATCTCCTCCCCGCTGAAGTTATTGATTTTCACCTTGAATTCCATCTCGCCGGATCTCACATAAAAGCCGTACGTGTTGACCAGAAAACCGCTGATATCGCCAACCGGCTGCAGCACGAGCGGCTTTGCGGCACGCGGAACCGGCTTGTACTCTTTCGCCATGCGATAAAGCTTCATCGCGCCGGTTCCGGCATCGACGAACCTGCTTCGCGCCGTCTTCGGCAAATATACATAGGCGATTCCGTCGCCGAGCGGAATCTGCGAACCGCGCACCTCAAACGGCCGTCCGTCCGCGCCGGCGGCGCGCAGCACGGGCAGACCGGCCGGCAGCGCAAGCGATGTACGGCGGTTCTCCCCCACGCCGCAGTAGAGAACGGCGACCAGGTCGCCGGAACCCTCGAAAACACGGGCGCGGACCGCCTCGGTTCCCTTCAGGTCCCCGATATAACCGCGATGCGCCAGAACGCGCGCCAGGTGTCCGTAAGCGGCCATCGACCGCATCGGCGTATACTTGTCGTCCATCATGCCGAAGTTGTTCTGCCGTTCGTCATAATACTTGTACTCGAATGCGAAGAAGCGTTCCAGTCCGAGCGCGCGCAGTTCGACCGCCTTGCCGGTGATCTCGGCGGCGCTGTTGATGTCGCCGGACACGGAGGAACGGTAGCCGCCGCGCGGCCACGGCTTGCCGCATTCGGTAATCCAGAGCGGAATGCCGGGCCGGTAGCCGTACTTCGCTTCAACGGCGCGCAGCGCGGCGACCTCCTGCTCCATGGCGGGCGTGTCGGCATAGGAGTGATAGCTGATGACGTCGGAGTCGTCCAGCAGGCCGTTGCGGACATAGGTATCGTAAAAGCCGGTATTCGGCCGCGTGTTCGCAAATACGCCGCCGACCACCAGCCGGTTCAGCCCGCGTTCGGAAAAGGCGCGCGAAACCGCTTTGGTGAAGGCCGTGACGTATGCTGCCGGGAAGTGGTTGCCGAAGCCGATATCCGGCTCGTTCCAGACCTCGAGAGCATCGACCGTGTCGCTCCAGTAGCCGACGATCGTCGCCAGGCCGCGACCGGCCGCAAGCAGGTCCTCCGGATAGAGGTTCGCATGCGGTCCGACCGAATCACGATGACGCGGGTCGGCGCCGCTCCAGGCCGGGGCGTCATGAAACGTATCGAGCGTTTTAATCCCCTCTTCCGCCGCAAGGCGGCGATAGAGGCCGAAACGGCCGCCGAAATCGAATCCCTCCGCCTGCGGCTCGATCCCTTTCCAGCTGAGCCGGTCGCGGTTCCAGACGATGCCGTTATCCTTCAGAATGCGCAGATAACTGCGGATGCCGGCTTCGTCGCCGGGTTTGCCGCCCCAGCTGAACGAGCCGTCCACAGCGAAATATTCGTCTGCTTTCGCCGGAGGCGCATCGTCAACCGCCACGCCGATGCGAATTTTCAATTCAGGATAGGCCAGCTCGTAAAATCCGCGTCCCGGCGGCGGCGGGGCCAGCAGCAGACCGGCAGCCTCGTCGTAACGGGCATTGCCGGTCAGGCACTCGCCGCCGGAGTAATCGTAATAGACGAAACCGGAGTCTCCGGGAACCCGCTTCGTCCGGAAGGAAACCCGGACTGCGACCGGCGTCTCATCGCCGGGGCGGCGAAACAGCGACTCCGGCGACGGAACACTCCATGAGAGCGCATAAATGCGCGGATCGGAGGTATCGACCGAGATGCCGGAAAACTCGACCGCCCCCTGCTTCGCTCCCAGATCCCCCCTGTGAACAACCAGCGCATAACCGGTGACCGGCCCCGTGAACCTGCCGTCATTCGGACCGCCCCAGTGGTGTTCGGGGGAACCCTTCGCCGCGACCGAGAAGCTGCGCGGTTCGCCATCCTTCGCCGCGACCTTGAAAAAATGCTGGTGGGTCTGGCCGCTCGAATCGAAGAAACGCACAGCCACATTGCCGGCAACGCCCTTCACCGTGAAATTCAGTTTCCCGATCTCGACCGGAACCGGCAGCTTTCGCTGAACTGCGACATAACTGCCGCCGCCGCGGAAGTCGGCATTCATCAGGAGCCTGCCGTCCTTGATTTCGAATGAACCTTTCGCACCCGGATATTCCGGGCCGCAGGAGAAGCTCCACTCGCCGCCGTCGAGCGGATCGGCCACCCGGGCTTCGGCCATCGCCGCTTCTCCCCGGGCCGGCGAAAGCAGCCCCGTGAACAGAAGAGCGGCACAGAGAACGCAGGAATGAATTTTCATGAATACCTCACATTATGCTGGATAAAACAGATGCCGGCCGCCTGCCCGTCGCCGAAGCGGGACGGCGGCAGATCAATACAGATGGAGAACCTACTCTTTCCCGCCTGCCGAGTTGTAGGAAACCGTCACCGCGGAACCCGTGGCACGCAGTCCGCTCTTATCGAGGGAGACACAGTGCCCGTCATAGAAGAGGACATTGCCGCGCCCGGCATGCCGCCGCATGAAACCGATCTCCTGCGACTCCTTGTAAGCGGAAGGAGTGAAATACCAGGCGCCGTTCTGGTAAGCAGTGTTGTAGGTATCGCCGTAGGAGATGGTGTCGGAGGGATGATTCAACCGGCCGATCTTGTAAAACCGCATATCATTGCGGCCATCATGCCTGACGAGGAAATTCCGGCCGATATAGTCGCCTTTGCCGACGCCGTTGCCCATATCCCGGTTGCCGGTATAATCGGCGTCATAATTGTATTCCGCCATGCCGGAGATGCCGAAGCAGGCGGTATAGAGCATTTTTTTTGCGTCGGACGGACACTGCGCCGTCTCCCATGCCGCATAGCGGGTGGCATCCTTGTCGCTCAGGATGCGCTGCGTCCAGGCCCTGAAACTGCCGCCCTCGTTATCCTGAAAAACCAGAAAGTCGTCGTTGTCATCGACATAGAGCCGGAATGCCATTCCCATCTGCTTCATGTTGTTCATGCACGCGGAGCTGCGCGCCTTTTCCCGCGCCTGATTCAATGCGGGCAGCAGCATCGAAGCCAGGATCGCGATGATCGCAATAACGACCAGCAGTTCAATCAGCGTAAAACCTTTTCTTTGCATGATTTCCTCCGTCCGATAATAGTTAATAAGTGAAGCGGAGGCGAATTCATTGCCGCCCGGCAAAAAAGCGCGGCAGGAGGAAAACGCTGCACGATGACATACCCGCCGCATGAGCGTAAGAAATGGGGCGCAGAGAAAAGATATTCCCCCACGAAGCTCCGGGCAAAACATGCAGACGTTGCGGACAGAACGCGGCCGGAATACAGCCGCCGCCGGAGACCGGAAGAGAGGCCGGCAACTCCAGTGCAGGCGATAATCGGCTGAACAGAAATGGATTACGTAAATGGCACCAGGTGTCGCTTACATAACATACTAACTATTATAAGACTCTTATTCTTCCCCGGCGACAACCAGGCCGGGGCGGACGAGCAGGTCGGCGGCACAGGCGGACGGATTCTCGATCCGCCAGAGCAAGCCGTCGACGGCACGCGATGCAATCTCCTGAATATGCAGATCGACCTCCGGGACGGGGGGATTGAACCCTTTCAGCAGAAAAGTGTTGTCGCAGGAGATGATTTCGAGTTCGCCCGGGCGGCGGACCAGGCCGAGAAAGTCGAGCGTCAGACAGATCCGGTAGGCGAGCAAATCGTTGAATGCGAAGATGCCGAGACGGTTCCCGAACCGGTCGAGCAACGCTTTGAAGCGCCCGGTCACACTGCCGGAGCTTTCCGCATAATCGCAGCGCAGCTCCGTCACCGGAATCCTCTCCGTTTTCATGCGGTTGCGAAATCCCTGGAGCCGCGGGTTCGTCTCGGGGCGGAACGACATCGGCTCCCCGTAAACCAGCAGAGTCTGCGCAAATCCGCGACCGATCAGATATTCCGCCGCCAGCTCCCCCGCCTGAAGATCGTTGGCTTTATATAGGTCCCACGGCCCGATGCCGAGCTCTTCATTCATGACCGACGCATGGGGATGACCGGCAAACAGGCGGCACTGTTCCGGTTTGCAGGAGTAGTCCGAAAGAATCCCCCGGCAGTCGTCCAGCAGCGCCGGTTCCGCCTCAAGCCGTTCGAACGGAACCACCTCAAAGGGAACCTTCCGCTCATTCAGCCGCTGAAGAACGCTGCTGCGGATCAAAGCCGCCACCGGGTCGCTGTCGCTGAAATAGCTGCCCTTCACCACCGCAATCCTGCCCTGAAGCGTTCCGGCGGCGGAGCTGCCGCGACGCTGCGGATAGCGCCGGGTGCGGAATCCGTGTTCCGCCGCAATCCGGGCCACCCTGCTCCGGAGTTCTTTCGATACCTGCGGCGAACCACGCAACGCAAGGGAGACCGCAACCGTGCTGATACCAAGCTGTTCGGCGATATCCGCCATTTTCATCGCCGGTGAAGCTTTCCCCGCCATTTTGCGCGGCCCTTTCCGATTTCGTTTTGTTTCACAAATATAATTATACCAGAAAATCTCCGTTTTGTCAACCGTTTTTTGAAAAAACTTTATATTTTCTTTCAATTTTAATATTTAAAGTAAACATATATTTTTAAAGCTAAAAGCCGCCTCAGCAGGAGCCGGACGGACATCAGGCGGAAATGTTGGGGACTCAGTGGCGGCAAAACCGCGAATTCCGCCGGAACGCGGGTATTCGGCTTCTCGGCCCGTTCCGCGTCAAAGGATGATGCGCACAATGCAGAGGAAAAAGACAAACAAGGCGGCAGCTTCCGCCGACACTGCCGCTGCCAGCAGAATCCGGCAGGCCGAAACGCTGCCGCGCCGGTCGAGAATCAGCCAGGCGGCCACCCAGGCCACCGTGAAAAAAATCATGATCCCGGAATAGCCGCCGTTAACCGCCAGACGGGTCAGAAGCGGCAGCAGACGGAACATGTCACCCCATCCTCGCCGGAGGAACGCCTCTCCGAGACTGCCGAACAGGAAGGCGACGAACCAGGCGGTCAGAAAAAAGACCGCGACCTTTGCAATGCCGGTGTTGCCGTCTTCCGCCATGATCACCGCTCGGCCGGAACGGATACCGTACGGCCGGCCTCCGCTCCCTGCGGAAACGGAAGCCGGTACTTCCGGCCGGCCAGCACGACGTCGAGAATCTTCCGCTTCCGGCCGGGATCGGCGGCATAAATCCGGCCGTTCCGCAGCATCACGAGGGCAGGCTGCTTCGCCTCAAGCACCGTACCGTCCGGCAGAGTGACCGTTCCCGCTTCATGGAAGGCGGCCATGACCGCGTCTTTTCCGGCGACGGCATGAATCGACTCCGAACCGGTTTCCAGCAGCTTCGCGGAACACTCCGCCGCCTGCGGCAGATAGACGACCTGATAGGCGTAGAATGCGTTCTCCGGCTTCCGGCCGTGATTGATGGCGCACGTAAAAATCCGTCCCCTGACCGGGGCATCCGACAGCGCTTCCGTGACCCGTTTCCAGTTGCCGGTCCGCTCCTCGCTCCCGGCGCTCAGCTTGCCGTCGGTTTTCAGAATCCGGTAGAGAAAGGCCCCGTTGGCGACCTCGGTCCCCTCCAAGTCGCCGAACCGGTGAACGGCCACCTCCTCATCGGTGCGCATCTGCGCAATCGTCGTGACAACCGGAGCATCGACGCCGCTCCGGATATCGCTGCCGACCGCGATCATCCCGGGCCCGAAGAAGAAGAAACTCTTCTTCGCCGCGACCTCCCCGTTATCGAAATCCATCGCGCAGAAGCCGATTTCATCGTCGGAGAGGCCGCCGACCCAGCCGCACTTGTTCCGGAGTCCCGGATTTTTGCAGACAAGCGGAGAATCGTCCTGCACGGAGGTGACGCCCGGAATCTGCCGCCACTCCCAGAGGGCGCCGATATCGACCAGCTCGCCGCGGCCGCTCATAAACATGGTCGCGCCATGCCCGGCCAGGCGGCCGAGCAGATTCTCGGAATTGACCGTTTCACTCGGAACCGTGCGGCTTGAACTCATTTTGACCGACCAGTAACAATCGCCGCCGTTGCGCTGTACATAGAAGTCGCTGTCCGGAAAATACCGGCTGCCGGAGAATCGGAAATCATTCTCCGTCACCCGATGCCGGACGCCGAGCACCCGGTTCAGCCGGGCCGCCGTTCCGGTCACCGAACGGTACTTGGCCCGCACCTGTCCGCCGTTGATCTGCCGCCCGCAGGCGCTGAAATCCATCTGCCGGTCGAACAGGACCCAGCGCAGACCATGATGATAGTACGAAGTCAGGATCTCTGCCTTCTCCTCCGGCAGCGCAAACCGGGTTCCGTGCAGAATAGCGAGCCATTTCGTCATCTCGCTGAAATAGGCGAGCCCGTAATTGCCGAACTGAAGCTGCGGACCGTGCTGGTGAAAGCTCCAGTCCGGCTGGATGCCCTCCATGCCCGGCGCGGCGACGTGAAGCTCTGCGGAAACGGCATCCGCCCCCTCCCGGACCCATTCCGGCTGTTCAAAAATCGCCCCTTTCAGAAGCTGGATGCCGGCCAGCCAGACCCGGTTCTGCGCCGTCATGCCGGGTTCGGAACGGTCGAGAATCGGTCTCAGCTCCGCAAGCACCTCCGAAGGAAGCCCGTCCCCCAGCAGCAGAATCGCGGAACAGAGCTCCATCGGAGTTCCGATGCTCTGATGCCACCAGTTCGGACTCGTGCAATCCCGGGCCGCCCAGAAGCCGAGGGCTTTCACCGCCGCGTCGCGCAGTTTTGCGTCGGCGGCGCCTTTCTCCCTGCCGCGCCGGTACTCCGCGGCAAGCACGACCGCACGGCTCAGGTGACGGCGCGGCGCCCAGTGGCCGCGGTTCCGGTCGGCGTAATTCACATCCCGCCAGGAACCGTCCGGCTGCTGCGTTTCCAGCGCCCGCCGCGCTTCCGACGCAGTGCCGCTGCCGGAAAACCAGGCGGCGGCCTGTTCGCGTATTTTTCGTAAATCGGCATCGGCGGCAAAGAGATTCGTCAGAAGAACCATGATCAGCATCACTCCGAATAATCGCATTGGTCACTTTTCCTTTCCATTGATAAAATAACCTGCGGAACATACTGCGTCAATCCGTCTGCCGCCGGCCGGAACAAGAAAAAACGAGAAATATTTACAAAACCAATATAATATTAAATTCCGAATTATCGTTATATCCGGTGTAGTCCGATCGGATACGGAACCAGACAACCATTCAAACAGGAGCAACCGATATGAACAAGAGCTTGAAAGTCATGCTGCTGGCGGGAGTGCTTGCCGCCGGGGCGTTCGGGGCCGAAGCACGGGACCGGGGACCGGGCGACGGCGTACAGATCACCCGGGCCATCGTCGGCGGAATCGTGCAGGTGTTGAGCCCGCGCCCATGCCGGCCGATGCCGCCGCCTCCGCCTCCGAACTGGTGCCCTCCACCGCCGCCGCGCCATCATTGCCGCCGGCCGCGGTTCGACCGCCCGCCGCGACCGGCCGTCATTGAGCGGACGGTCATCATCGAACGGCCGCACGGCGGTCGCCGCTGAGGGCGCAAGCCGATCGGGATGCGGAAGATACGTCTTCCGCATCCCTCACTTCACCGGATACGGCAGGCCCCACTGCTGCAGGAAAATCCGTTCCGGCCTGTATTTGTCCTTCGGCTTCTCCACGCCGGTCGGCCGGCCGACCGAAACGATGCTGAACGGGATGATATCGTCCGGCAAACCGAGTACCGAAGCGACTCCGGCGGAACGCTCCCTGTACGGAAAAACACCGAGCCAGACCGCGCCGAGGCCGGTTCCTTCGGCCGCCAGCAGAATGTTTTCGGTCGCAGCCGAGCAATCCTGCACCCACATTTCACGCGCCTCGCCGGTGCGGAACTGCGACGAAACACCGCAGACCACAACCGCGCCGGGCGCACTCTTCAGCATCTTCCCGTACGGCATGACCTCAGCCAGCGCATCGAGCTTCGCCCGGTCGGTCACGATGATGAACGCCCACGGCTGTGCATTCGCTCCGGTCGGCGCCGCAAATCCGGCGCGGACGAGCGTTTCGAGCTCCGGCAGCGTCACCGGCTCCTTCGTGTATGCACGGACGCTTTTGCGGGAGTGGATGACCTCCAGCACATCCGGCCGCCGTTCCGGTTCCACGGGAGTGCCGCCGCCGGAAGCCGCCGCCCCTCCGGGACGGATCAATGCCAGCGCCAGCAGCAACAGCAGCGCCAGAATCACAACTCGTTCGAAATTCATTTTGGTACCTCCATCCAACGGTTTGGGTTTCAAATCTGTGCGGCAGAAAAAATCGAGCAGCGCGCCGCAGGAGCAGAACCAGCGGCACCAGAGCCGCGGCCGAAAAAGGGAGAGCGCGACCAGCAGGAACGCCGAAAGAATCATCCACCACGACGCACCGGGCGCGAACGCCGGAAACGGCTCATAGGGCAGAAACGGGATACCGCAGACCAACGCAAGAACAGTCGCTCCGAGCACAATCCGGCGCAGGCGGGAACCGAACCGGAACGACCCCGGCCGCTGCGGCACACCGACGGCACGACCGAGCTTCGCGGTCAGTTCCTGCGCACAGCCGAACGGACAGACGCCGGAACAGTAAAAATTTTTCCCGCGCGCCAGCGCCAGCAGAATCACCGCCGAAAACAGCAGCAGCGGAACCGAAAGGGTCCAATGCGGCGAGCTCCGGACCCACCCCGCAACCTGGGCCAGCGACAGCCCGCCATGCGCCAGGAAACCGAGCAGAAACAGATTGGCCGTCAGCTGAATCTGCCGGTAACGGCCGCGCAGCGGCCGGAAAAACCAGTAAAGATTGCCGAGCAGCAGCAGAATCACCGCCGCATCGGTCCGGTTCCAGCGAATGGAAGGACGAACCGGCGGCGGCAGGGCGGCAGCTTCGGCCAGCCGCTCCCGGATCGTCTCCTGTGCGGCGCGCGACGAAAAGGTTGCGCCGGTCACGACATCGATCGGCAGCGCCGCCGCTTCGGCGGGGGTCAGATTCCGGTATCGGTCAAATACGCCGGAGGCGAGGACCTGCCGCCAGTATTCCGGGTCCTCCGCATTCGGGGGGAACTCGATCCGGTCGATTTTTCCGGACGCGGAGTCGAGAACGATCCGGGCCGGCACCGGGCCGCCGAAACCGGCGATCCGGTCATACTTCGGGCTCGTCGACAAAATATTCGGGGAAGTCTCCGGCGCCGGTGCGGCAATTTCCGCATTGCGCAAGTTTCGAGCATACCAGAAAACGGCCAGCACCAATACGGCGAAAACCAAATTTCCGCAACGCCTTCCCGGCGGCGACAGCAATATGGATCGGATCTTCTTCAACCTCACTCCTCCCGGATATAACCTACCCGCCCCATCGTATTTTTCAACTCCGTCATCCGCTTTTCCGCGGAATTTTCCGGGCATGAAAAAACCCTCCGGACGGAAATCCGCCGGAGGGTTGACAGCATCACGCCTGTTACGCGAGCTTCGAGATCGCCAGGTCGTAGCCGGTCCAATGCTTTTTCTCGTTTGCGATTTCAACCGAAACCGCATACTTCGTATTGGCTTCCAGAATGTCGACCGAGGTCAAGGCGTCGTCCAGCTTGATCTTCTTGCCGGTGGCCATGTCGTACAGGTTGATCTTCACATCCTTACCGAACCGCAGGTCCTTGTTGTAGTAATTCAGATCGAGATCGACCTTCGAGGCCGAGTCAAGCTCAAATGCGAAGAAGTCCTTCGCATCGCCGTAGCCGACCCACTCGTTCGACAGCGCCGCCGTGCCGGTGGCGGAGTCGAAGTTGACGGTCCGCGCCGCAGCAAGCTCGTTGTTGCCGGTATCGCCCTTCGGGAAATACTCATTGACCGCAACACTGATGGAGTAGTCGCTGTTCTGCTTGCCCTTGCCCTTGTCGCCGGACTCCACGACCAGATAGGTCTGCCCGGTCAGCAGCTCCTTGTCGAAGAACAGCATATCCGATCCCTTGACGCTCCAGGTCTTGATCTTCTTCTGATTCGCATCATAGAGACTGACCTTGAGTTTTTTGTCCGGATCGACGCCGTTGATCGAGATCGAGAAGCTGCCCGGACCGGTCGCCATGAGCTTGTAGTAGTCATAGCCGTCCTGATAGCCGACCCAGCCCGAAATACTCGTATTGACCGTGGTGGAGAGTTTGATCTCCTCCGCCTCGGCAAAGCTGTTGTTCGCCACGGTCTCGGTCGGGAAGTACTTGTCGTTGATCGTGATATCGTAGTAGCTGTTCTGCTTGCCCTTGCCTTTGTCGCCGGACTCCACCGACAGGTACGCAGCGCCCGGAACCAGCAGCTTCTCAAACGCCGTCTTGTCGCTGGAGACCGTCACGCTCTTGAGCTTCTTGCCCTGCTCGTCGTAGAGCGTCACCTTCAGCTTGGCCGTGACATTGCTCAGCGTCACCGTCATCTCGCCGGGGCCGCTCGCGCCGAGATAGTAGTAATCGACCGCGTCGCCGTAGCCGACCCAATCGGAAACCTTCGCGCTGCCGGAAGAGAGATCAACCCGGTTGTTCCGGTAGGCCTCTTCGAAGCTGTTGTTCGCCACGGTCTCGGTCGGGAAGTACTGGTCGCTGATCGAGATATCGTAGTAGCTGTTCTGCTTGCCCTTGCCTTTGTCGCCGGACTCCACCGACAGATACGCAGCGCCCGGAACCAGCAGGTTTTCGAACACCGCCTTGTCGCCGGAGACCGTCACGCTCTTGAGCTTCTTGCCCTGCTCGTTGTAGAGCGTCACCTTCAGCTTGGCCGTGACATTGCTCAGCGAAACCGTCATCGAACCGGCTGCCGCCGCGTCGATGTAATAGAAGTCAACCGCGTCGCCGAAGCCGACCCAGCCATTCCGGAAGCTGCCGCTGCCCTTTCCATCGAGCGTGATCGTCGCCTGCTTCGCCGTCTCGAAGCTGTCGTTGCCGGTTTTGGCCGGGAACAACTGCTGATCCGCCGAAATTTCGTATTTCGCCGACGTTTTCTTATCGGCGGAAACGACTTCGATGTAGTAATCGCGTCCCGCAGCGACGTCGCACAGCAGCAGCGGCAGATCCTGCGATCCCGGCTTGACCGTGTAACTCTTGAGCTTCTTCAGGTCCGAATTGTAAATCGTAACCTTGACGCCGGAATTTTTCCCGCCGAGATTCAGCACGTTCCTGATGCTGATCGCCAGCTGGGCGGCTCCGTCCAGCGTGACTTTGAAGACGTCCTTCACATCCGTCCCGCCGACACTCTGCTTTTCCGAGGTGCCCCAGGCCAGCTGCGTGGCGGTGTTGAAGTCGTTCCCCGCGTCGGCGGATGCATCGACATACACGTACTTCTCGCTGCTCGAACCGGAAAGGTTCCCCGCCTTGTCGTAGGCCTGGATCGAGAACCAGTAATCACCGTCTTCCTGATTATACAGCGTGACGTTGGTCGCCTTCGGGTCCGAAATGTAATGATACTGCGTGGTGTACCCGGTCCCGACCGCCTTGCGGATCGTGATGATGTAACCGGCCACGCCCATCGCATCGTACGGAACCGACCACGAGAAGCTGATATCCTTCGACGCCTCCGCCGAAGTGACGGTGAAATCCCGGATGATGGCCGGAGCCGTCATATCCACGATGAAACTGCTGCCCTTCGTCCATTCGCTGGTGTTGCCGACATAGTCCACAGCGCGGACGCTCCAGGAATACTCGCCGTCGTCCTTGATGGTCAGAACCGTCGAAACATCCACGGCGGAGACCCGCACCGTCATCGCTTTGCCGCCCTTCGCCGTATAACGGATTTCATACCACTCCACACCGAAGAGGTCATACGAAGCCGACCAGCCGAGTTCCACCTGGTTGCCCTTCACCGTAATCGTGGACGTCGACTCGATGTTGGTCGGAATCGTCACGTCACGGATATAAGAGGTCATCTGGTCACCGATGAAGTAGAAACCTTCGCCCTGCGTCCAGAGGCCGGTCCGGTTGCCCATCGAGTCCATGGCCTGCACGCGCCAGTAGACTTCCTTGTTCTGGGCCAGACTGCCGACGCCGAAGCCGTTCGTGCTGTCCAGCCGCAGCGTCTGCTCGCTGGTGACGAACTCGTAAGTCCGGTCGCCGGTGAACTTGGCGTTGTTCGACACCTGAACGACATACTGCACGCCGCTGCTGTTGTCCGTGAAATTCCCCGGGAAGGAGAATTCGACCCAGACATCGGTCACCGTCTCGACAACGGTAGTCTCACCCGACTCGGACGGCGGGCTGCCGAAGCCCGGAATCCGGCCTCCGGTGGAACTTTCCGTCGAAGTCGTGTAGGTCACCTCGCCGTGGAAGGTCGGAATTCCGGTGAACGACCCCTGCGGAGCAGTCGTGTCGATCAGGAATTCGCCGCCGTTGACCGTGGTGCTGTTGCCGGCCTTATCGTAGACGGTGACATCCCACGAGTAGGAGCCGTCTTCCAGATCCCTCAGCTGCATCCCCTTGCCGACCGTGAGGGTCAGGCTGGTCTGGTTCGCCCCCGCTTCGTAAGTATGCAGTTTCCCCTGCTTGTCGGTGAAGGAGATGACATACTTCTCGACACCCGAATTCGGACGCGTCGTGGAGTTGTCCAGAGCAGTCGACCAGTTGAATACCAGCGTATTGGTCTTGCTCGCCAGATCATATTCATTCTCTGCCTTGATCGCCGTCGCATCGGTGAATTCCGGCGCGACATTGTCGCCGAGCCACGTCCCGGTGACGGTCGTGGATTTGTTGCCCGCCACGTCGAACGCATTGAGCTGATACTCCCAGTCGCCGTTGGCGAGCCTTCCGCTCCAGCTCAGATCGTCCGTCACGCTGATGACGACCTTGGTCCAGTCGCCCTCGCTGCCGGCAAGCCGGTACTGAAGCTCGTAGCGAAGCAGCCCCGAACCGCCCTGCTCCTCTTCCGCCGCCTTCCAGTTGACGGTGACGGTCAGCACGGTGTCCTCGTTGCTGCCGCCGGCCCACGAAGACGAGACAGTGACGTCAGCCGCGCGCAAAGCCGGCGCGGCATTATCGCCGACCCACTTGCCCTTCAACGCTTCCGACTCGTTGCCGACATAGTCGACAGCCCGCAGCTCCCACTCATAGGTGCCGTTTTCGAGCAGGGAATATCCGGCCCAGGGATTTTCCTTGATCCACTGCGCGAGATTGAACGAATAGCTCGTCTTGCTCTGGTCCGTCACCGGAATATCGATCGACTTCCACTCGGTCTCGCCCTCTTTGCGGAAGCGGATCGTATAACGGCTCACGCCGGAACGGTCGTCGATCGCGCTTTCCCAGGTCAGGGTCGGATTCATGGTATGAGTATCGGTGATGTCCGCCGGCCTTACCCAGGCAACGCCTTCCGAAACGGCCTCCTCTCCATTCAGGAACCACGGCGCGGTGGTGTCGTCGTCATAGACCTTGAAGATCTGTCCATCCACCCAGTTCTCATCCGAGAGGATCCAGTTGCCGTTCGAGTCAACCTGATCAACCGCCTGAACCTGCCAGTAGAAGTATTCCAGGTTGTTGAGGCCGGTGACCAGCAACGTCGGGCTGGTGACGAACTTCTCCATATAGGCGACGTTATCCCAATCGATCGTGCCGCTCTGATATTCCTTCTTCTGGAAATAACGGACCACATACCCCTTGAGCCCTTCGGAATACTCTTCACCCGGCTCCCAGTTCAGCCGGCTGACGGCCGACTGCGAGGAGGTGCCGAGTTCGAAATCCGGATTCTGCACCTTGTCGTAAACATAGGTGTGATCGACCATGGCAACGTCCTTACCGTCACTCCAGACGCTGGTCCGGTCGCCGCTGCCGATGTTCTGACGGACACGCCATTCGACCGTCTGCCCGGCTTCGATGTTCGAGAGCGTGATGCTGTTCTTGTTCCCGCTCACATACTGGACAATGGTCTTGCCGGACGAATTGCCGCCGATGATCCGGTACTCGACCTCATAGCTGCCCTGGCCGCCGGTGGTGCTCCAGCCCAGAGTCACGGTTCCGGCATCCTTGTCGAACGTCTGGGTGAGCCCGCCGAGCTGCGACAGCACGCTCGTATCCGGCGGAAGCTCCTCGACAGTGAAGACGACCTCGTTATTGCTGTTGATGTCGCAATAGATGCGGAAACCGTCCTGCTCGTAGGAACCGCCTTTCGCATCGATGCGGCCGGAAATTCCCTGATACTTGAAGTTGATGATACGCGAATCCCAACCCTTCATGTCGCCGGAATAGAGCTTGAATTCGCGCTTGCCGTTGCTCAGATCGACGTTGTTCAAGTTGACGGTGAAGTGCACGGACGAGTCGAGGTTGACGTTGCTGACCAGAATCGCCTGATCTTCCAGGCCGCTGACTACTCCCACGCCGTCCATCGCAAAATCGTTCAGCATGAACTCGACGTTATTCGTACCGAATCTGGCATTCAGATCTCCCTCCACACGGGCATTGCTGTCGATCACAGTCGAATTCTGACCGTTGTAAAGCTGAATCGCCCCAACAACATACGCCCCGGCCGCAATTTCCACCCGGTCATCCGTATTGTAGCGGGTAATACCGACATCTCCGGAATGGTATCTTCCGGCAAACACGGCATACTGGTCCGAAATCACATTGCCGGAAATACGGATATTCATATCCTCGCCGGTACTGCCCATGATGCCGACTGAACGGGCTCCGTTCGATCCGTAACGCGAAACCGTGATATCACCGGTGATGTCGAAACTGCCGTCATTACCGTTCTCGAACGATTTCATAGCCAGCAACCCGACCCCGACCGCGAGGTAACGGTTATTGGTCACCGTAATGGTACCGTCAAAAGCCGCCGCCGTAATTGTATCAGCCCGTACACCGCAAATATAATCGTCACTGTTGGAGCAGTTGAGATTATCCAGAACATGAACGTTGATATCACTCCGCAGATAACCGTTTGTAACGGTGATCGAAGTCGCATACATGCCATAGACGTTACTGTCGACAACAGAATCCTGCATTGGATTATCCGGAGCGTTAACCTTCAGCGT
Organism: Victivallis lenta; assembly: GCF_009695545.1. NCBI lineage: Bacteria > Pseudomonadati > Lentisphaerota > Lentisphaeria > Victivallales > Victivallaceae > Victivallis > Victivallis lenta. Next base: position 68,561 of record NZ_VUNS01000008.1, read on the forward strand.
GATAGCTCCATCGAAATTGCTGTTTGCAGTGATGCTGCCGGAAGCCCGGATCCCATACAAATTGTAGGAGTTTCCTCTCCACGTATGGCTGTTGCCGCCGAATTCGCCGACTGCGATATCGGAAATCACACCGTCGAGATGTCCCAGGAATTTGCCGTTGAACGTCACGTTCGTTCCGTCAATGGCGACTGACGTGATATCATTGCCGGTCACGGAAGATGAAGAACCGTCGCCGCCAACCGAAGTCGCGACAAACCGAACTCCGTCCACCTCGGTATGAATCGAGGGTGTTCCGGCCTCCGCTGCCGCAAATTCATTGAAGACGATATCGGTGCCTTTGATGCCGATGGAGTTGATTTTATTGTTGTTGACCGACGCATTTTTTGCGACATTTGCATCCTTGACGCTGGAGGCCGGGTCCGTTCCCGCCAGATAATTATTGACCAGATTCGTCCCGTTGGCCTGGGAATGGATGTTGCCGCTGAAAACACCGGCAATGGAGACCGCACCGTCGGACCAGATGCCATAAGCGCCCACCACATTCCCGTTCATGGCGGCAGTATTGTAGTTCTTGGCCTTGAAATTGTCGTTGTCCGAAACCAGGCTGCCGGTGAAATTATTGTCGATCTTCATACTGCCGACCCGGAAAGCCGCAGCATTCGCGGTGTTGTTCGAACACGAATCGACGTACGGCGACGGCGGATTGTTGGTATGGTCGCCGAAGGGGATCATGGTCAACTGGCTCGAGGTCTTGAAAACGGCGCTCATATCGCTGACGACCGTCATCGCCCCGGTGCTGCGAACGCCGAAAGAGCTCACATCCTGCGACCCGGGAATGATCGAATTGTTGAATTTTCCCCAACTCGTATCGAGTGTAGTAGCAACGTTCGACGTTATAATGGCCTGAGTCTGCGGGGCAATCTCATCCACCCGGCCGAGCTTGCCGGCACCGGTCACCGGCGAAAAGTCAAACTCGCCGGCACCCTCGAAATAAACCGTCGAAGTGGCTCCCTGGATGTTATGTCCATCTACGCGCAGATTGTAGTCCTGACCATCATTAACGACACCCCCGTTAGCCGTATTGCCCAGCGTCACCCGGCTGCCGTCACGCATATGAATCGGTGTATAATACGGTTTCGGATCATTGGCTGTATAATAGCCGTTACCATTCCCGGCATAACTGTAATACCAGCTCGCACCATAATCGTAATCCGACGCATCGAGGAAAACGAGATTTCCCACCGCCTCAATCCAACCGGAAGATGGACTCGTGATTAATTCATTCAACATTTTTCTTTTCTGCCTTCAATGGTTAAAAGAGATTGTTTGATTTTTTGATACAGTTATACTTATCCAACAGTAATAATAGCATGGTGAGATTGTTTTTCAACCGTTTTCCCGATAAAAAAAACTTTTTTTCCAAAAAAAACGGAAAGCGGGACGATTTTTTCTCTAACTCGTGTCAATATCCCCGTTTACATCATTGACAGAAGCTCCGGAACAAGCTATATTATCCGACGATTTCATTTACAAGTTCTTAGCAAGAGGATCGAAGAAACATGAAAGAACTGATCGGCAAGGCGGACGTGCTCATCGAAGCGCTGCCTTACATCCAGAAATTCCGCAACTCGATCATGGTGGTCAAGTTCGGCGGCAGCGCCATGGAAGATCCCGGCCTCGTCGAAAGCACCATGCGCGACGTCGTCCTGCTCGAAGCGATCGGCATCCGCCCCATCGTCGTCCACGGCGGCGGCAAGGCCATCTCCGCCGAACTCCGGAAGCAGGACATCCCGGTCCGCTTCGTCAACGGACTGCGCTACACCTGCGAAAAAACCATCAAAATCGTCGACGACGTGCTCCACAACCAGGTCAACGCCGCGCTGGTCCGGCTCGGCAACGAAAACGGCGGCAAGATGATCGGGCTCTCCGGCAAGGGAATCCTGCACGCCGTGCGCACGAAGTCCGTCGACCCGGTGACCTGCGAACGGCAGGACGTCGGTTTCGTCGGCGAAATCTCCGCTGTCAATGTCGCTCCGATCATGGAGGCGCTTGAGGCCGGGCTGACCCCGGTGGTCACGCCGCTCGGCGTCGGCATCGACGGGCAGGTCTACAACATCAACGCCGATATCGCGGCGTGCAAGATCGCCGAGGCGATCCACGCGCGCAAGCTCGTCTTCCTCTCCGACGTGCCGGGAGTGCTCGCCGACTGCGAGAATCCCGATTCGGTCATCCCGACCATCCGCACCGACGAGATCGACGGGCTCGTGCTGCGCAAGGTCCTCTCCGGCGGCATGCTGCCGAAGATCAAGAGCTGCGTCGAAGCGCTGAACTCCGGCATCAACAAGGTCCACCTCATCGACGGCCGGATCAACCATACGCTGCTGCTCGAAATTTTCACGGACCACGGCGTCGGCACCCAGATCGTGCGCCCCGACTCGGTCATGTAAAATGGTCCCGGCACGCTCGGTCGTCCTCGCCGGCATCAAGCACTGCGGCAAAACCACGCTGGGCCGGCTGCTGGCCCGGCGCTGGGGAGTGCCGTTCCTCGACACCGATGCGGAACTCGAGGCGGAATTCGCGGTGCGGCACAAACGCTCCGCCGGTTTCCGCGACATCTACCGCGAACTCGGGGAAGAGGGGTTCCGGCGTCTCGAAGCGGAAGTCATCGATGCACTGGCCGATGGCGGAAGCGTGCGCGTCATCGCGCTCGGCGGCGGAGTCGTGGCGAATCCGTTTCTCTCACCGGATGCATTGCGGAAGCTCGGGTTCGGCGTCTGGCTCGATCTGAAGCTGGAAATCGCCTATCCCCGCATCCTGCGCCGCGGCCTGCCGCCCTTCCTCGCCGGCAGCGCGGACCCGGAGGCCGAATTCCGCCGGATCTGCCGCGAACGCGAACCGAAGTTCCGGGCATTCGCCGAGCTCCCCTTCGGCATCGAAACGGAGGAGCCGGCCGAAACCGTCGCGGAAAGACTCGCATCAGCCATAGAAAAGGAATACAGCAAATGAGCGGAAACACCTTCGGACACCTGTTCCGGGTCACCACCTTCGGAGAATCGCACGGCCCCGGACTCGGCGTCATCATCGACGGCGTTCCGGCGGGACTCAGGCTCGACCCGGAACAGATTCAGCACGACCTCGACCGCCGCCGCCCGGGGCAGTCGAAAGTCAGCACAATGCGGAAAGAGGCCGACGAAGTCGAAATCCTCTCCGGAGTCATGGACGGCGTCACGACCGGAACCGCGCTGGCCATGCTGATCCGCAACACCGACCAGCGCAGCCGCGACTACGGCAACCTGGCAACCTGTTTCCGCCCCGGCCACGCCGATTACGGCTATTTCAAGAAATACGGAATCCGCGACTACCGCGGCGGCGGACGCTCTTCCGGACGCGAGACCGCCATGCGCGTCGCCGCCGGCAGCGTGGCCAAACAGCTGCTGGCCCATTACGGCGTCACCATCCAGGCCTACACCCTCCGGCTCGGCGGAGTCGATGCGGCGAAGGTCGACCTCGCGGCGGTCGAATCGAACATCGTGCGTTCGGCCGACCCCGACGCCGCCGAAGCGATGATCGCGGCCATCCGCGCCGCACAGGCTGAAATGGACAGCGTCGGCGGCATCATCGAATGCCGGGCGGACGGCGTGCCGGCCGGACTCGGCGAACCGGTGTTCGACAAACTCGACGCCCTCATCGCGCACGCCGTGCTCTCGATCGGCGGCATCAAGGGGATCGAATTCGGCTCCGGCTTCGCGGCGGCCGACCTGCGCGGCAGCGTCAACAACGATCCGATCACGCCGGACGGCTTCACAAGCAACCATGCCGGAGGCATCATCGGCGGGATTTCGAACGGAAACACGATCCTCTTCCGCGCCGCGATGAAGCCGACCAGCTCCATTGCGAAGGAGCAGAAAACCATCGACGAAGCCGGCAGCGCCGTCACGATCAGCGTTCACGGCCGCCACGACCCGTGTCTCGTGCCGCGCGCGGTGCCTGTGGTCGAGGCGATGACCGCGCTCGTCCTCATCGACGCGCTCCTGCAGAACCGCTGCGCCCGGCTGTAAAGACCGATCCGCTTTTTTTCGGGCAGCAGCTCTGCTCGAAATTACGGTGCGCCCGGCGATACTCGAGCGGCGTTTCGCGGCAGAAACGCTGAAACGCCGGAAAGAAGCCGCTCAGGGAGCCGAAGCCGCACTGGTAGGCGATCTCCGTGATCGTCAGGTCGCTGCCGGTCAGAAGCCGCGCGGCGTAATCGATTCTGGCGCGGTTCACGGCTTCGCTCGGCGTCATGCCCGCAAAACGGCGCAGCTCGCGCGCGACATGTTCGGGAGTGCGCCCGGCGAGCAGTGCGAGCGCGCGGCTGCCGAGTTTCAAGTGTTCGGGGTTCCGTTCGAGTTCGGCGGCGGCCTCCTGCAGCCAGGGCGGACAGCTCCGGTACGGATTCATGCGCATCGCGGCGAGTTCTCCGATCAGGTTCATCAGAAAACGATCGAGCGCGAGCCGGGAATCCGGACAATTCCGCAGCCCGGCCGCACCGCGTTCGAGCCATTCAAACAGCGACTCCGACAGCGGAATCATGATCGGCTGCCGGTTGTCCCCGCCGAAATAGTAACGGAACTCTTCGTAACGGGCAATCAGCCCGGCGATGATGTTGGCCGGAAAGGCAAGGTTGCAGAACTGCAGCGGCTTCCGGCTGACGGCGGTCAGACGGTGGCGGTCGCGCGGGCGGATCCAGACGAGGTCGCCGTGCCGGAGCCGGGTCCGCTCGCCGTTGACTTCGTGCACGCCTTCGCCGGAAAGCACCCAGAAAATCTCATGAAAATCGTGCTCGTGCTCCTCAATCTCCCCGCCGTTCGGCAACTGGTGCCTGAACAGCTTCATAATGGAGGAGGAACGGAAGCAGAGCTCCTCCCAGTGCAGAACGTTCATCGCAGAATGCTCCTTCCATATCGCGCATAACCGGCCCGCACCGGCGCCGCCGCTTATTTTTCGCACAGTCAACAGAATATAGACGCCGGAGCCGCAAAATGCAAATTCCCCAAAATATCAAAATAATGGAATAATATGCGGTTATTCAGGAAGCTTTTCCGGAGCGTCCGGGGTATACTATTGAGTGACGTGAAAATCAGAATACGAAGAAAGGACAATCATTCATGGACGATGCCGACCGTCTGAACTCCCCCCTGCTTCCGCCGCGTTTCCTGCCGGGCGCGCCGGATGAGCCGTTCCGCTTTCAGGGCATCCCCGGCATCGAAGCCACCCGGGGCGGGAACCGGTTCGCCGTCTGGTACGGCGGCGGCGACGGCGAAGGACCGCAGAATTTTCTGATGCTGGCGCGCCGGAACCCGAAAAATCCCAATGAATGGCCGATTGTGCTGCGCGTCGTCCACCCGGGACGCGAAATCCGCTGCTTCGACGCCGCACTCTGGCTGGACCCGGCCGGAAAGCTGCGGCTGTTCTGGAGCCAGTCCCGCTGCCGGGAGACCGGCAAGGATGTCTCCGACGGGGTCAACGGCGTCTGGCAGAGCGTCTGCGCGGAGCCCGACGCACCGGTTCCGAACTGGACGCGGCCGGAACGGCTCTGCGACGGAATCATGCTGAACAAGCCCTGTATCGCTTCGGATGGAAGCTGGCTGCTGCCGGTTTCCGTCTGGGGGGACGGCATCGGCGGCGGAAAACTGCCGGAATCGCTGCGCGACGTCTCCGGAGCAAATCTCTTCGTCTCGACGGACGGCGGACAAAGCTTCCGGCGCCGCGGGCTCGCCCGGGTCGAAGAAGGGCGGCTCTTCGATGAACATCTCTTCGTCGAACGCCGCGACGGATCGCTCCTGATGCTGATCCGGACCCTGTACGGCATCGCGGAGAGCCGCTCGACGGACGGCGGACAAAGCTGGACCCCGCCGCAGCGGTCGCGCCTGCGCGGACCGGGGTCGCGCTTCGCGCTGCGCCGGTTGAAGTCCGGTTCGCTGCTGCTGATCAACCATCAGTGTGGGGTGCCCTTCAGCCCGGTCCGCGAAAAGCTGACGGCGTACCTCTCGGATGATGACGGCGAAAGCTGGACGGCCGGAATGATGATCGACCCGCGCACCGGCGTCTCCTATCCGGATTTCACGGAAGAGAGCAACGGCGCCATTCTCTGCGTCTACGACCGCGACCGGTACGGAGACGGCGAGATCCTGCTGGCGGAATTCACCCCGGACGATGTCCGGAAAGGCGTGCTGCCCCGCCCGCCGCAAACCATCAGCGCACTGCGGAACCGAACCGGTGAAAATACGGAAATCCCGACAACGGGCGAACAAATAAAGGAGTTGGCATGATGAAAAAATTTACCCTGATCGAACTGCTCGTCGTAATTGCGATCATCGCGATTCTGGCCTCGATGCTGCTGCCTGCGCTGAACCAGGCCCGCGACCGGGCAAAGGCGATCAGCTGCAAGTCGAATCTGAAGCAAATCGGAACCACGATCCAGATGTACGCCGACGACAACGGCAACCGCCTGCCCGAAACAACGCAGGCGAGCCGGTCGTGGGAACACTGGCTGCTGAAAGGCGGCTATGTCCAGGAGGCCGACAATGTGAAGCTGCTGCGCTGCCCGAAGGACACGATCGTCCGGACCGCAAAGGAGTTTTCGCCGAAAAGCTATCGCTGCAACGGCTATCTCTGGTCCGACGCGGCCGCCTCCTGCCTGCGCGGAGCGGTCAGTCAGGTCCGCAACACGCCGTCGAAGCTGATTTCGCTCGCCTGCCAGCCGGATGCGCAGCTGCAGTGTTTCCGGAACAGCAAATCCATCGAATTCGGCTTCTCGATCGCCGCCGGCGACACCGACGGGCAGTGGACGCACGGAACGTTCGGTACCTATCTCTTTCTGGGCGGCAACGTCGACAACATCGCGTTCCGGATCGATGACGACCTGAATCTCGGCGGCTCAAAGGTGCTCTGGACCCGCCACTGGAACGCGAAAGACCAGTCAACCCTCTGATCAAGGAGAAAGAACCGCTTTATGAATGCAGCACAGTTGATTCTACCGGCGCTCTGCGCCGCCGCACTCTCCCTCGGAGCCGCAATGCCCCGAATCACGGTCGATGCCGCAAAACCGGTCGGACCGGTCAATCCGCTGGCATTCGGCGCGAATATCGAAGCAGCCGACGACCGCGGCATCTTCGACCGCCCGTTTTCCGCACCGATCAATCCGCACGGCGTGGCGCAGGGAGAGGGGACCTGGGACCCGGCGGCGAACCGGCCGCACCCCGGCATCGTCCGCAAATTGCGGGAGATGCGCATCGGCATGCTGCGCTACCCCGGCGGCTGCCTCGCTCACAACTACAACTGGAAGCAGGCGGTCGGCCCGCTGTCCGAACGCAAAGACTGGAAATTCGGCATCGACGAATACATCCGGCTCTGCCGGGAGCTAGACGCCGAACCGATCATCACGATGACCGACTACGCGCTGCCCGCGGAGGAGCTGCCGAAGCATATGGCGGAACTCGTCGAGTATCTGAACGCCCCGGCGGTTCCGGAGCATCCGTGGGCGATGAAACGGGCGGCATGGGGGAATCCGGAACCATACCGCGTCCGCTACTTCGAGCTCGGCAACGAGAGCAATCACGGCAGCCACAACCTCGTTCCGCGCCGCCATTATACGCCGGAGGAATACGCGGCCTACTTCCGTTCCTGCGCCGCGGCCATGCGCAAAATCGATCCGGCCGTGCAGCTCGGAATCGTCATGGAACCCGGAACCGGAGAGCTGCACGATTCGCCGTGGAACCGCACCGTGCTCGAAAAAGCCGGCAGGGCCGCCGATTTCATCGTGGTTCACTTCTACGCGCCGCGCATCGCGGATCAGACGCCGCAGGAGGCGCTGGCCGCCGTTCTCGCCTACGGCGATCAGGTCGAACTGCGGCTGAAGAACTACCGCGACCTCGCCCGCACCCTGACCGGCCGCGAGCTGCCGCTGGCGATGACGGAGTTCAACATCGGTTCGACCGGGAACAAACCGTATCCGTGGCGTTTCAGCTATCTGGCCGGATTGATGAACGCCGACCTGCAGCGCATCTGGCTGCGGCCGGAGAACGGAATGCTGTGCGCAAACTACTGGCAGGTCATCAACGGTTACTGGGGCAGCTTCGTCAGCAACGACAAGGGAGAGATCACCCTGCGCCGCGCGCCGGTCTCCTTCATCGAAACCTGGGGAAAATACACCGGCAGCGAACTCGTCGAAACCGGCCTGGAGAACATTCCGCGCCGGGAGGCGGCGGCAGTGCCCGGACTCGCCATTTCGCGCGGGGAGCGCATGCAATCTCCGGAAGCCGCCGGGGAAGCGGAACCGGGAGCCGTCTCCGGCAAAGGGTTCCCGGAAGGTATTTCCATCACGGCGAACGGTGCCGGAGAGATCAAGATCCGTTTCGACAACTTCGACGGCAGGAGCGCCTACCCGGAATTCGCCGAACTGCCGCGTCCGGAACATATCCCGCAGGGGGATGCATTCAGCTATCTCATCTCCTTCGACGCGAAATACACGCCGGATCGTCCGGGCGAACGCCCGTCCGGCGCGGTCGGCCTCGGCATGGTCGACAGCCGCGGCTGGGAGAAGACCGCTTCGGCGGTGTCGGTCCCCGGCATTCAGGCCGCAACGGAGTGGAAACACTTTACAGGCAAGTACCAGGTGCTGCCGGACACACCGGGATCGAAAGTGCTGCTGCGCGTGGAAGGCGTCTCCGCACCGCTCGCCGGAACGGCCGAGATCCGCAATTTGAAATTCGCGGTGGAAACCCAGCCGGTGTTCCCCGCCTACCGGACGCTGACCGCGCTTGCCAGCCGCAGCGCCGACGGCGAAACCCTCTATCTCGTGGTGTTCAACAAAGACCCGGAGAACGCCCTGAAGGCGGAACTGAAACTCAAGAACTTCGATGCGTTTTCCGGTTCCGGCGTCGTCCTGACCGGGGAGTCTCCCGAAACCGCCGCGGACACCAGACCGCGCCCGGTCACCGTAACGCCTGTCTCCGGCAGCTTCGTCCACGAATTCCCGGCGGCCTCGATGACCGCGCTGGAATTCAGGCGGTAACACCGTACATCGTCAACCGGAGTTCAGGCCTGGCCGGGGGTGATCAGCAGCGTGGGGATTTCAATCTTCCGCGGCGGACTCTTCCGGTCGGACCGGCGCAGCTCAATCAGTTCGCAGATCCGGTCGGTCAGCCGGGCGTAGTCGACGCTGCTGGTAGTGATTTTCGGATGCCAGTACTGGAATTCCCGGAAATCCCCCTCGCCGGAGAGTTCCAGGTCGCGGCCCGGCTGCAGTCCGAATTCCATCGCGATGGAGGCCGCTCCCTGCGCGACGATATCGTTGTGGCAGATCACCGCTTCCGCCGCTTCGAGCGCGTCGCGGTTCTCCCGCAGCAACTCGCGGGTGAGCTCGAACTCCCGGAACATATTGAAGTCGTTCACGTTTTTCGCGGAGAGAATCCGCCCGGAACAGTCCGGGTGCGAAACCAGCGCCCGTTTGAAACCCTCCAGCTTCATTTCGGCATCGTAGCCGTAGAAATCCGGACGCAGCGCCTTGATGTTGCAGCTTGAAATGAACAGGAAACGGCGCTTTCCCATCGCATGAAAATGTTCAAACAGCCGCTCGATCTGGCAGTCGTTGCGCCAGAACAGAAAATCGAACTCGGCATCGATGCCGGAAAAATCGCCGTGACGGCGAACCTCCCCGGTGGAGTAAACCTCGATCATCGGCAGGTTGCGCCGGAACAGCGTATCGCACATCAGATTGTTCAGCTGCCCGAAATTGATCAGGCAATCCAGTTCGAGCAGCTGTGTGTTCCAGACGCTGCGGGAATCCTCGCCGTCGATCCGCAGAATTTCCAGAGACATATTCAGCCGGGTATTGATCGCATCCTCCAGATCGCACAGGAAGCGCTGCACCAGCGGATTCGCCGCCGTGCGCAGCACCGGCTGGCAGCAGTCCTCCCCCATTACGAAACCGACCTTGCCGCGCCGCTGGGCGCTCCGGCGCATCAGGATGCCGCCGATGTGGGGCCGGTAATTCAGCTCTCGCATCGCCTCCTTCACGCGGAGCCGCGTCTCCGGCGAGAACGGAAACACCTCGGTCCCGTTGATGAAGCTCGACACCGTCGAAGTGGAGACCTTCGCCAATCTGGCGATGGTGTTGATGTTGATTTTGGCCGTTTCGGCTTCCATTCGCTTTATGATCTTTCCATAATTAACATATCTTTCACAACTGGCATCGCGTACAAGTTTCATGAGTGAAACACCCCCCCGGGAAAGCTCCGCCTCGGGCGCTCCGTGCAGAATCATCGATTTCACTGCTGAGCGAACTGCTTCGCCGCCGGGCGTCTCCGACGGCCGGAAACTTCGCGCCGCCGGAACCCGCCCGGGCCGGACGGTCCTGAAAATGACGGGGCAAGCCGTCCGCCGTGATAAAAACCTGCGCACGGTGCTGACTGGTAAAATAGCGGCCCCGACGGAATTTGTCAAGTTTTCCGCCGAAACCGCACATGAAACGACGACTTACTCCAGTATGACCTCCTTCAATTCGAATTTCATCGCGGGCCGGTGAATATCCGGCAGGCGCATGGAGCGGTAGTAGAGGAAAAGCTCGCCGCGCTGCCGGTCGAACGTGAAGCCGCCGGTGTTCTTCATCCGGGTTTCGATATCCAGCCGGTACTTGTGCCAGCGGCCGTCCCCCTTCAGCGCGACTTCGCCGCAGAGGTTCGCCTGCCAGTCGTCGCGGGGGAACAGGAACTGCACGGTTTCGTCCGTCGCGGATTTCGCGAGGAAAGTCAGATAGCGGTACGGCCCCGCAGCACCGGCCTTGTCGTAGACCAGCAGCGCCGCCGGAACCTCGCCGGCAGGCGAATCGGCGAATTCCACCGTCAGCGTGTTGTCCTTGCCGAAGTCGGCGGCCGTGACTTTCCCCGGAACCGTGCTGCCGACCTCCATCGTGCCGCCGGCATGGCGCAGCCGCTCCGGCGCAGTGATATTCAGCAGCCGTTCGCCGGATTTCTCGCCGGTCACCGCCACCAGTACCGGAACCGGAGTGCCCGTCGGCAGCCAGTCGATCTCACTGCCGCGCGTCTCGGCGGCGGAGAGAAAGTCGATGGAACGGATTTCAACGTCGGTTTTCGGATTCTCCCACTCGGCAACCCAGGTCGCAACCTCGTGGCCGCCGCCATTGGGGCGGACGATGCCGGTTTTCGCCTCCGGCAGGCGGCGGGGATTCCACCAGTCGCCGATGTTCACGCCGCCTTCAAGCGGATAATCGATGCTGGTTCCGTCGGCGTAACGGATGCGGTAAGCACCCGCCTTGCCCTGTCCGCCCCATGCGGCGGTGTGCAGAAAGAAGAGCCGTGAGAATTTTTGCCCCACCGGGATCTCCCGGATCGCGGCGGGAAAACGCGGGCGTTCGGAGCCGCGCAGCACCAGACAGCTTCTGCCGCCGTTGCGCTCGGGATCGAGAATATGGAACCGGATGCCGCCAGCCTCCTGAATACCGGTCGGCATGGTACGGAAATCCTGGCTGCCCTGATCGGTCCAGCCTCCTTTGCCGTCATTGGCGGTTTCGTCGCGGAAACCGGCATTCGCTTTGGTGGAGAGATCGAGAAACACCAGATTCTCCGGAACTGCGTGATAGCGGTTGGAAACGGCCTCCGCAAGCAACTGCACGTCGTCGCGACGGGGAACGGCTCCGGAGGCGTAGTCGAGCAGGTTGGCGAGATAAGTCGCGGCAGCGCTGTCCGAATCGCGGCCGGCGACCGCGTTCAATTGCGACAACAGCAGCAGCCCCTTGCCTTCGGCGGCCTCCGCGAGCGCCATGCCGACGTCCAGTTTCCCGAGCATCGGACCTTTGGCCGCAACCGCGTTCCGGGTGAAAGGCAGCAGGGAGTTGTTCACCGTATCGCCGTTCGCTGCGTTGTTCCACGTGTCGAAGTTACGGTAGTCCAGCCCCCGGAACACCGGATGCTGCGGCAGCACCAGGTCGACGAAGGTGTTGGCGGCGGTGGAGAGCGCCAGCCCGCCGGGAAACGTGCTTTTGATATTTTTCTGCTCCATCACCAGCAGCGTTCCGCCGAGTTCGGAGAGAAAACGGTTCAACTCCGGGGAATCCGCGAGTTTGAGCTGCTGCTCTTCGACAACCTCCGGCGGCACAATCAGCAGGCCGGGCTCCTGAAGTTCCGCGATGGAAGCGACTTTGCGGAATGTGATCCGGTGCGCATCGAGAATCCGCGCCATCGCCGCCACGTTGCCGGGGGCACCGGTATCGAGCAGGAAAACCGGCTGCTTCGCCCGGACGGAGCGGGTCAGCACCGCCGGGTCCTGTACAAACGTATCGTAATAATTCCGGCCGACGGTCCGGCCGTTTTCCCGCAAGGTCAGGCGCATCTGGTAGTGGCCCGGTTCCAGCGCGGGGAGCGTCAGGACGACATCGGCGGAACTCCGCTGCTGTGCGGCGGGGCCGTCCATTTCAAAGGAGGCGGCCGGCGTGATTTTCCCGTCCTTTTCGGCAACCATTTCCACATCGCAGGTCAGATTGCGGCAGGCCCGGTTTCCGGCGTTATGCACGGTGAGAGTCCACGGCGTGGCGCGGCCGGAAAACAGGTTGCCCGGAAACAGCAGGTTGTCCGTATGCAGCGACGGAAGCAGCTGCTGATTCCAGAGCGTCGCCGCCGCCAGCCCCGGATTGCTGAACCACGGCGCGAAGCCGGTGAAATGCGGATTGAGCCGATAAAGTTCGAAGATCCGTCGTCCATACCGGGCCTGCGCCCAAAGCCAGAAATCGGAACCGACCGCCTTGAAGAGCGGAACGCAGCCGGTGAAGCCGATGCCGTTCGGATTGGCCCAGTTGGTCGGGCGGGACGCATACTCCAGATAGTCCTGGAGAAAACCGGCCCGGAACTTCGGATCGGGATAGATACCCCACGAGAAACCGACGTTCTCCCACGAGACCAGCGGCCGCGAGAGCCGCTCCTTTTCGCCGTAGATGCGGAGCATTCCCTGCCGAAGCGTTTCCAACTCCTCCGGCAGCCGGGTCCACGGCTGCGACAGCGCTGTGTAGGTGTGGATGTCGAGAAAATCGGTGTCGAGCCGCTCCTCGCCGTAGGAGGGCCAGCTCCCGGAGGCGGAAAAGGAGCCGACCGGACGCTTCTGCTTATCCAGCGCGCGGATCAGCGCGACCTGCCGGTCCATCTCGCGAACCACCTGCGGCAGGTTGCGGTGGATCACCTCGTTACCGAGCGACCACATTGTGACCGACGGGTGGTTGCCGGTCGCGTGGAAAAACTCCTCCAGTTCCTGCGAATTGACCCGGGCGAATGCGTCGGGCTCGATGGAGTTGGTGAAACACCAGCTCCATTCGTTGTAGATCATGATGCCGCACTCGTCGGCAATTTCCAGCGCCTTCGGCACGATCGGCATATGGGCGTTGCGCACCATGACATAGCCGTGATTCAGGTAGCCGAGCAGGAACGCTTCGAGTTTCCGCTCCATTTCAGCGGCGGATGCGCCGGTGCCGCCGTAATCCACCGCGGGGATATTTTCCCCGAAGAGATAGATCGGCTCGCCGTTCAGCAGGAACCGGCCGTCCGCAATGCGGAACTCCCGGAAACCGAACCGGGCGGCGGCGGCGGATATGATTTCGCCGTCCTCGCCCGCAAGCGTCAGGAGGAAGTCATACAGATACGGAGAAGCCACGCCCCAGCGCCGCGGATTTTTCAGCGGCACCGTCAGCGTGAAGTCATTGACGCCCGGCTTCAGCGTCAGTCCGGCAAGAGAGGTTTCGCCCGCAACGGCTCCCGCCTCCCGCTTCATCGCCGAAACCGCCCGGCCTGCGGCGGAAACCGTGACCGGCCGCGAACCGGGATTCACGACCCGGCAGTCGACCGAGACCGACGACGAGGCAAGGTCGGGAGTCACGGTGAGCCGTTCCGCCCGAAGCTGCGGTTCGAGCGAAAGCGTCACATCCTGCCAGATGCCGCCCTTGATATTGTGGATCGCCCACTGCGAACCGTAGGTGCGGTCGACCTTGTGCTGCACGCCGAAAGTCGGGCCGTTGTCGGAAAAAACGCGCACGGCGAGCACGTTTTTTCCCGCTTTCGCCGCTTCGGTCGCGTCGAGCCGAAACGGGGTGAAGTCGCCGTGGTGGCCGCCGATCCTGACGCCGTTCAGGAAAACGTCGGCGTCGTAGCCGACCACGTCGAAATTCAGCAGCACGCGCCGGTTCTGCAATTCCTCCGGCGTCAGGTCGAAACTCGTGCGGTAGTAGCCGCGCACGTAAGGGGTGACGGTGGTCTGCTTTTCCGGATATTTCAGATACCAGTTCAGCGGCACCGCGATGTCGTCCCAGCCGGAGTCGTCGAACTCCGGCGCGGCGTACCGGCGATCCTGCCCGGCATCCGCCGGAATCGGCTGGTCCGAAGTCTCAAGACCGGAGCACTTCCAGACGCCGTTCAGCGAGCGTTTCCGGATGAAGTCGCCGAGCCGTTTTTTACCGTCCGGCAGGACAAGTTCGGCCGCCGGAACGGTTTCGGCCCGTCTGTACTGATGCGGGGCGGGCAGATAGGGCGGCAGTTCCGCGGCGGCGGTCAGCAGCGCAGCGAAACAGGCGAGGCTGGCGAAGCCGGCGATTTTATGCGTCATCGTCTCTTTTCTCCTGATGGTCTTTCAGCGGTAAAAATTCATATTGATGCAGCTGTCGGGAGCGGTATTCGGGTCCGCCCCCCAGACGGCTTCGACTTCGGGGCCGCCCAGCGGCGCGACATGGCCGTCGAAGAAGCAGAAGTTGCTCCGGCTGCGGTGGCGGTAGGCGATCTGCCCGGAGCCGGACCGTTCGCCGTTGCTCAGGTAATCGAGCAGCTTCGGATTCCAGATCAGGTATTCCAACGCATCCGACCAGGCGGCAGAAGCGGAGGGGCGTCTGATACGCGAAACCTTGTAGGCCCCGGAATTTCCATAGACGTCGAAATAGGTGTAGCCGTAAGAGCTGTAGATCAATCCCCAGCCGTTTTTCGCCTCCTGCGCTCCGAAGGAGTCGGGACACATCAGGCCGGTCGGAAAAGCATCGCTGATCGGGTCCATCTGGTAGATGCCCGGAATGCCGAGCAGCGAGCGGAACATATCATTGCCGAAGTAGGAGCCGTGCGGAAACTGGAAATCGCCGACCAGACTCGGCATCCACCAGTCGTCGCAGTTGGCGGCGTACATCGCCCCCGCCGAGCCGAACTGCTTCAGGATGTTGACGCACTTGGTCGTCTTGGCCGCACTGCGCGCCTGGTTCAAGGCGGGCAGCAGCATGGCGGCAAGAACCGCGATAATCGCAATAACGACCAGCAGCTCAATCAAGGTGAACGGTTTGCGCATAATAGGGGGTATATGATGTTTCCGTGCGCGGCCTGTCATGATGTAACTCCTTTTGGTTAAATGAATTTATTCGTCCTCTGGCGGCAGAAATGTTCCGTCTGCTCTTCCTGGTCTCGTCCGTCTTCATTGTCGTGGGATTCGCGGGGGGAATACATTTCCCCCGCCCCCCATTTCTTACTCTGTGCCGGGCTTTCATTTCCCGTGGGCTGCCCCCTTGCCGCCCGCGGCGGTGAGCCTTCGCTCCGCTGCGTTCACATCCGCTGCGCGGCGCATACCGCGCTTTTTTGCCGGGCGGCAATGCTGTTTCATTTCACATACCCGGTATTATACAGAATCATCGTTGACCGGTGGACATTCCCGCCGACGCGGTTTCCCGGAGATGCCGTTGACCTGAAGCGTCGATTCATGGCCGTCTCCTTTCCCGGGCGACACGAATAGAAGTTGATTACGTATCGTATACTGACACTATAATTATACCTCAGACAGCGGGAATTGTCAAGAGCATTCCGCGAAAAAATTCGATTATTTACCGGCCTGCGCCATCTTATCCCGCCCGGCGGTTCTCATTGAAATACGCGGAGCCGGACCGCCGCACCGTCCCCAGCGGAACAGCGGCGTTACTTTTTGCCTGCAAACGCCTTGATGATGTTCAGGATGACCTGGACCGAACTCTCCATCTCCTGTACCGATGCGAACTCGCATTCGCCGTGGAAGTTGTAACCGCCGGTCCCGAGATTCGGGCAGGGCAGTCCTTTGAAGGAGAGCGTCGCGCCGTCGGTGCCGCCGCGGATCGGCACGATGACCGGCTCGATCCCGGCGGAACGGACGGCGTCTTCCGCGATTTCAATCAGAAACGGATGCTGCCGGATGATCTCCTCCATATTGCGGTACTGGTCCTTGATGGTCAGCACGACGGTTCCGGCGCCGTATTTCGCGTTCAGCGTCTCGGCCGCCTCCCGCATACGCCGTTTGCGCGCCTCGAACGAAGCGGCTTCGTGGTCGCGCAGCAGATAGACCAGCCGGGCATTCCCGACGCTGCCGGAAGTGTGAACCAGGTGATAGAACCCCTGAAAGCGCTCCGTCTTCTCCGGAACCTCATCCTGCGGCAGCAGGGAATCAAGCTCGAACGCGACCTTCTGGGCGTTGATCATCACGTCTTTGGCCGAACCGGGATGGACGGACCGCCCCCGGAGTTCGAAGGTCGCCGTCGCCGCGTTGAAGTTCTGGAACTCGATCTCCCCGGCGCCGCCGCCGTCGAGGGTATAGGCGTAATCGGCGCCGAAATCCGCAACGTCGAAATGGAGCGGCCCCTCGCCGATCTCCTCGTCCGGCGTAAAGCCGATGCAGAGCTTTCCGTGCGGGAGATCTCCGGCGGCAACCCGTTCGACGGCGGTCAGAATCTCCGCGATGCCGGCCTTGTCGTCGGCGCCGAGAAGCGTGGTGCCGTCCGTGGTGATCAGCGTATGCCCGGTCAGGCGGTTCAGTTCCGGAAAAACGGCCGGATCAAGCGTGCGGCCGCTGTCACCGAGCGGAATGACGCCGCCCCGGTACTCGACCAGCTGCGGACGGACGTTGTCGCCGGGAGCATCGGCCGAGGTGTCCATATGCGCCACAAGCCCGAGGGCCGGAGCCTCCCCGCAGCCCGCCGAAGGCGGAATTTCGCCGAATACATAGGCGAATTCGGAGACGCGGACCCGCTCGACGCCGAGCTCCCGAAGCTCCTTCGCAAGATGCCGGGCGAACTCAAGCTGCCCCGGCGTGGAGGGATGCCGCCCGGTGGAATCGTTCGACTGCGTGTTGAACCGGACATATTCGAGCATTCGTTCCGAAACGGTTTTCATGATGGTACCTCCTCCATTCGTTTTTGCTTTTACTATACCGCCGAAAACGCCGTTTTCCACCGTCCGCAACCGCCCGGCCCGGTACAATCCGGTCCCATTTTTGCGGAATGTGAAAGAAAGCGGTTGAAAGCCGGAATTCCGGACCTATATTCCCGTCAACTTCAGGAGGCACGCATGAAATATTCCGTCACGGCGGCTGCCGCCGCTCTATTGTCCGCCGCAGTTTTCGCGGGCGCCGGAGCCGCGCTCAATCCGGCCCGGGTGGAGGTGACCGGCGTCACCGACCGGGACCCGCTGAGTTACCGGGCGGGAGAAACGATCATCTTTGAAATCCGAACCGATTACGGCGGGCAGAAGGCGGAAGGCGACTACTTCCTGGCCTGGGAACGCTCCGGCGACGACGGCAGGACCGAGCGCGGCCGGGAGCGGGTCTCCGCCCGTCCTCTGGTGCTCCGCACCTCGCTGGACCGGCCCGGATTCGTCCGCATCACGGCGACGCTGCTGGACGCCGGCGGCAAGCCGCTGCCGACCCGCAACAACTGGGGGCAGCCGATGAACTGCGGCTTCGAGGGCGGCGCGGGAGTCGAACCGGACAAGCTCGCCGGGCTGCCGGAGATTGCCGATTTCGACGCATTCTGGAGGAGGCAGAAAGCGCGCCTCGCCGCCGTTCCGCTGAAGTACCGGCTCGAACAGCAGACGAGTCCCCTGAAAAACGTGACCGTCTACGCGGCAACCGTCGACTGCGCCGGGCCGCGCCCGGTCACCGGTTACCTGACCGTACCCGCCGGGGCGCGGAAGCGGTCGCTGCCCGTCCGCGCGGTCTTTGCCGGATACGGTGTCGAAAAACAGAATCCGCCGCAGCAGGGACCGGAGGATTGCATCGTGTTTCACGTGAACGCGCACGGCTTCGAATTAAACCGCGACGCCGATTATTATGCCGGATTCGCGCGGGCGATCGAATCCAACGGATTCTCTTACGCCTTCGACCCAAAGCAGAACGCCGATCCGGAACGCGCCTACTTCAACGGCATGGCGCTGCGAGTATTGCGTTCGCTTGAATTCCTGAAAGCGCTGCCGGAGTGGGACGGCGTCCGGCTGGAAGTCGCCGGCGGCAGCCAGGGAGGGCTCCAGGCGATCTGGGGAGCGGGGCTCGATCCGGACGTCACCGGCTGCAAGGCGGATATTCCGTGGTGCTGCGATCTGGCGGGGGCGGCGAAACTCGGGCGGCTGAACGGCTGGCACCCGGAATACCGGCGTCCGCTCGATTACTACGATGCGGTCAACCACGCAAAGCGGATCAGGTGTCCGGTGGAGATCACCCGGGCAGGCCTGGGCGACTACACCTGCGCGCCATCCGGCGTGGCAATCCTCTACAACAGCATCGAAAGTCCGAAAAAAATCACCTGGGTGCAGGGGTCGACCCACGGATACATGCCGAAAAATCCGCAACGCATCGTGAGAGAAAAATAAACCGCTGTATGCCGGTACGCACGAAAAGCCGGCGTTCCGGCTTTCCGGCTTTACAGCTGCCCCGGCGTCCGGCGCGCTTCCCGGACCGGCTCTCCGTTCAGGTCGATGATCCGGACATCGAGCGGAATCCGCCTGCCGGCCGATTCGAGCGCTTTTTCGACGATCGCGACGGTTCCGCCGCAGCAGGGCACCGTCATGCGGGCAACCGTAACCGAGCGGATGTCGTGGCGCCTGAAGATCTCCGCAAGCTTCGACACATACTCCTCCGTATCCTCATCGAGCTTCGGGCAGAAGATGACCAGAATCTTTCCATCCAGCAGCTCGCGGTGGAAGCCGCCCATCGCGCAGGGCACGCAATCCGCCGACACCAGCAGATCGGCTCCGTCGAAATACGGAGCCTCCGGATTCAGCAGCCGGAGCTGTACCGGCCACTGCCGCAGAGCCGACGGCGTCTCCTCCGGCGGAACGGCGGCGGCCGGCTTCCGCGGCGTCAGCGCCTTCGCCAGAGTGCCGGGGCAGCCGCGCCCGAGCGTCTCTTCCGCCGCCTCTTCCGGAACCGGTATGCCCTTTTCCCGCAGATATTCGACCGCGATCCGGTGAAGCTCCTGTTCGCCGTGCGATCTCAGGTGGTGCAGATGCGCCCTGACCGTATTGGCTCCCTGCGCGGCAATCCGCTCCATGACCAGCCGTTCGTCATAGGGAGCGGCTTCGCGTTCAGTCATCGTGATCGCGCCTTGCGGACACTCCCCGAGACATGCGCCGAGACCGTCGCAGAACAGATCGCTGACCAGCCGCGCCTTGCCGTCGATCATCCGGATCGCCCCCTCCGGGCAGTTCGGGATGCAGTTTCCGCAGCCGTTGCAGAGCTTTTCGTCGATTTCTATGATTTTCCGTTTCATTCGCATGGCCCTCCTTTTATTACGGTTTGTTATCATTCACTAACAATATACGCGGCTTTTCGGTAAAATCAAGGGAGTTTCATTGATTTTTCGAAGACAGCGGATTATATTGCTTTGATCGATCAACAACCTCCGGGTGAAAAGCCATGACTCATACGGACAACCAGCCGCCGGAACGGACGGAGCAGCAGGAGACCCGGACGCCCGTTTCCGAGCCGGAAGAGCGTACCATTCTCCTTCCCCGGACGGAAACGGGGGAACCCGGCGCAACGCCTCCCCCCGCAAAACCCGCCGCCCTCCCCGCTTCGCCGAAGACCCGTTTCTTCCAGCTGAAAAAACGGCGCGACGTCAACTCCGTCATGGAGGAGCTTCAGGATCACCCGGCCGAAGGGGAGGTCGATTTCTCCGGCGACGAGGAGAGCCTCGAACTGCTCGAGGAGAGCTACGACGTCGGAAAAAAATTCGCGGAGGGCGGCCAGGGCGAATTGTTTCACGGTTTCGACCGCCGGCTGAACCGGCTGGTCGCCCTGAAGTCGCTGCGCGGCGAACTTTCCGGAAACCAGCGGCTGCGACGGTTCTTCCTCTCCGAAGCGCGGGTCACCGCCCAGCTCGACCATCCGGCGATCGTGCCGATCTACACGCTGAATTCCGACCGGAAAGCGGGGCTGCACCTCGCGATGAAGCTGGTCAAGGGGCAGACCTTCAAGGCCTACCTCGAACAGATCTGCACGCACTACCGGCTCGACGGCGTAAACTCGTTCGACGAAAAGAAAGCCCTGCGCACCCGCCTCGACATCCTGCTCAAAGTCTGCGATGCGCTCGAATATGCGCACAGCCGCAACGTCATGCACTGCGACCTGAAGCCGTCGAACATCATGATCGGCGAATTCCGCGAAACCTACATCATGGACTGGGGCATCGCCCGGCGCATCCGGCATACGGAGAATGCGGCCGAAACACCTCCGCAGGAGGACGATTTCTGCGGAACACCGCAATACCTTGCGCCGGAGGTCATCCGGCACGAGCTGCGCGACCAGCGGGCGGACCTGTTCGCAATGGGCGCAATCCTGTTCGAAGCCGCCACTTTGAAAACCGCTTTCACCGGCAACTCCGTATCGGAGGTTCTGGCGAACATCGCCGACGGCCGGATGGAGCCGCTCGAACACCGTTTCCATGCGCCGATCGACGCGGACCTGAAGGCGATCATCCGCAAAGCGCTCGCCCCGGACCCGAAGCAGCGTTACCAGGAGATCAGGGAGTTTTCCGGCGATCTGAGGCGCTATCTGATGGGGCTGTCGGTGTCGGCCAGGCCGGACAATCCGGCCATGAAGCTGGTCCGCTGGTGCTACCTGCACCGCCGGCTGACGCTGGTCCTGATGCTCTGCGCGCTGCTGGCCGGAGTCGGCGCCCTCGCCTTCACGCTCTACCGGGAGTTCCGTTTCTCCGAAGAGCTCCGTTCGCGCGACTACGCCCTCGGCGCGGCCTACTCCCGCAGCACCCATGCCGGACATCTGCTCGACGAACAGTTTTCGAAACTCGAACTGATGACCGCTTCGCTCGCCGCCGATATCCGGTACCTGCTGAAGTACGATCCGCATCATGAAAAGGGGGAAGAACATGCGTTCCGCGCGGTTTCCGAGCTGCGCCGTCCCGGTGCGCCGGGACTGATCGACTCCGTCTTTCACCACGGCCGGATCGACCCGGAAAGCATCGCCTACAATGTGACTCCGGATACGAACCCGGAAAGCGTCGAACGCCGCCTCGAGCCGATCTCGCGTTACATTCCCCGGCTGCTGCAGACGATTCTCGAAAGCCCGGTCAACGCCCGCGTGACGGATTCGAATCTGGAGGAACTCAAAACCGCCGCCTTCCGGGACGGCACGCCGATCATCCGGGTTCTCTTCGGCTTCCCGGACGGGCTGTACGCGGCTTATCCGGCCGGGAACGGCTTCCCGGAACGCTACGATCCGCGCCGCCGCATCTGGTTTCCTCCGGCCGATGCCTGGAAGGAGAAACGGGCCGTCTGGTCGCGCCCCTATATCGACAGCGTTCCGCAGATCGGACTGGTCATCTCCTGTTCGGTTCCGCTGCGCATGCCGGACGGGCGCGGCAACGGGGTCTGCGCGGTGGATATCTCTCTGGACGAACTGATCGAGGAGCTGCACTCCTCCGGCAACGCGGGCCCGCACGTGCTCGAGAAGGCGATCATGGACGACGGCGGCAGAATCATCGTCTCCACCACCAGGGACTTCGCCGACATCGCCCGGTCGAATTACCGGAGCCCGGACGATGAGGTCGTCTTCAAGCAGCTCGAAAACCTCGCCGTTCTCGACGATATGAAAAAGCGGAAATTCGGAGTCGTCACCATCCAGGAGCCCGACGGAAACGAAACGGTCTACACCTTCTGCCACATCCGCTCGGTCAACTGGTTCTATATCGAAAAGCTCGACATGCGCAATCTGCTGGCCTTTTTCCGCCGCTGAGCGGCCGGCCTCATACCATTGCCCGCAGCCCGAAACCGCCGATCAGCTCCGCTGCGTGACGCATCGCGTCATCGCCGGGGCTCCCGGCCCGCGGCATCGTGTCGGCGCGCCCGACCGCTTCGTATTTCGAACGCGCAAGCGAATGATAAGCCAGCAGCCGGACCGCCGTGACCGTGCCGATCCCGGCCAGGAACTCCGCGCTGCGCTTCAAAGTCTCATCCTCCATATTCAGGCCCGGTATGAGCGGAATGCGGATTTCGACCGGACAGCCGTTCCGGCCGAGCCGCAGCAGATTCGCTTTGATCCGCCCGTTGCCGCTGCCGGTCAGCCGCCGGTGCGCCTCCGAATCGGGATGCTTGAAGTCGAACAGGAACAGGTCGGCCACCGGCAGCACGGTTTCGAACGCGCTCCACGGAACCTCCCCGCAGGTATCCACCGCCGTATGGATGCACTCCCGTTTCAGCAGCCTGAAGAGCTCCGCGCAGAAGGCGGCCTGAAGCAGCGGTTCGCCGCCCGAAACGGTCACGCCGCCGCCGGAGGTTTCGTAAAACGCCCGGTCCTCGAGCACGGCCGCCGCCGTCTCCTCCGGCGTCACGCGCTTTCCGTACAGCACAAGCGCATCGAACAGGCAAGCCCCGACGCACCTTCCGCACGCGGTGCAGCTCTCGCGGCCGAAGCGGTGTTTCCCGTCCGCAATCCGGTGGCAGGCGCAAACCCGGGCGCATTCGCCGCACAATGTGCATTTGTGGAACCGCACTCCGAGCTCCGGCGCGCGCCGGATGCTCTCCGGATTGTGGCACCAGACGCACCGGAGCGGACACCCTTTCAGGAACACGGTGCTCCGCACGCCCGGACCGTCGTGAACCGCAAAGCGTTTCAGGTCGCAGATGATTCCTTCCCGCATCTCCCCCTCCCTACTCGCTGATGCAGCGGGCCCGCTCGATGTATGCGTCCTGCTCTTTTCTGCAAAGATCGGTGAACAGCACGTTCCAGCCGCAGACCCGGACCTGCAGTCCGCGATAGTTCTCCGGGTGCTCCTGAGCGGCGGCCAGCGTCTCCGCATCGAAGATGTTGAAGTGAATCGCCACGCCGTTCAACCGCATATAGGTCAGGAGCAGCGCACGCATCGCGGCGAGCCCGTCCTCGCCGCGAACCGTGGCCGGATGCATCATCACGTCGAGCGGATAATCGCCCGGATACCAGGCCGGATCGATACGCGAAAGCGATTTCACCAGTGCGGTCACGCCGTTCGTATCCGCCCCCTGCACGGGAGAAAGATTCTTCGACATTTCGTCTCCGGAACGGCGTCCGTCCGGCGTTGCGCCGGTCTTCTCCCCGAGGCAGATGAACTGCCGGGCGGAGTGGCCCGACGCCTGGTAGAAGCCGCCGCGCGCGTTCGGACGCCGGTTGATCCTTTCCGATACGTGGCGCGCGAGCTCCGCCGCAAGGCGGTCCGCCGCCTCGATGCCGTTGCCGTACTTGTTCCCGTCGCGCAGAATCCGCAGCCGCAGCTTTTCATGGCCGTTCCAGTCGGCCTTCAGGATGTCGCGGAGTTCGGCAGGCGTCAGCTCCCGGCGCTCGTAGACATAGCTGCGGATCACCGTCAGCGCATCGACCGCGGAGGCGAACCCGGCTTCGAGAATCGACGAAATATTGTAGACCGACCCGTCCGAGAATGCGTCGCGCGCCGTCTCGAGACTGTGCCGGATTGTCGCGGAGAACAGCAGCGCCGGGTTGATCTCGTGCAGCGTCCGCTCGAAATCATCCACGCACCGGATGTTGAATTCGATGATCCGGTCGAGCTGCCGGAAGTAGGCGGCCAGAAAATCGTCGAAGGTCCGGAGCCGGTCGAGCGGGCCGGTCTTCTCCCCGAATGCGATTCCGGTCAGCGGGTCGATGCCGTCGTTCAGTACCAGTTCAATCGGTTTCAGCATATTCAGGTGCCCGACGCCGGTCGTATTGCCGAGTGCGCGCGGCACGAACTCGTAGCAGCCGCGGATGTCGCAGGTCCGCGCCTCCTCCGCGCTGAAGCCGCAGGCCGCCATCGCGCGGGCGATGCCGGGTTCGCAGACGAACACGATGCTGTTGTGCCCGCGCCGAATCATGTCGAACGCACGGTCCAGAAACTCCGGCGGCGTATTCGGCGCGGTTTTGATCTGGATTTTCGGCGTATGCAGTCCGAGCCGGTCGTACTCCTCGAGAATCAGGTGCGAAAGTTCGCTGATCTCCGTGGAGCCGTCGGCCTTCGTTCCGCCGAGATAGAACGGGTGGCCCCAGTAGTTGTCGATCGACGCCCACTGCATCAGGAAGTAGCCGATGAATTCGCGGATCTGCGCTTCGGTGAACCGCTTTTCCGCCAGGTCCCGCCGGAAATACGGCAGGAGCATGCGGTCGAGGTTGCCGAGCGACCGGACCTGATACCGGTCGATATGTTCGCCGAACATGAAAAAGAGATAGATCAGCGACAGAACCTCGAACGTGTTGCGCGGTGCGCCGGAAATCAGCGCGCCGAGGCACTCCGCCACGGCAGCGACCCGTTCACTGCCGTCCGCGTGCTCAAGCGCATACTTCCGGAACCGGCCGAGCATCTCGAGAACCGCGCGGCAGGCGATTTCCATGCCGTCGAAACGGGCGGCCGCCTCGGGCGTCAGCGTGCCGCGCTCCGCGTGGCGCCGGCGATATCGCCGCACCCGGTCGAGCAGCCCCGGAAAGCCGAGCTCATAGACGGCCTCCCAATCCGGCACGGAGTGGTCGAAGTCCTTCCAGATCGCCGTAGCGCCGGTACGTTCGCAGAGCTTCCGCAGCTCCGTCAGCTCAGGCGAAGCCCGGTCCGCCTCTTCGCTCCAGCCATAAATCAGCGCGGTCAGCGGCCGGTCGTCCCGGTCCCAGCAGCCGAAGCCGACGAACCAGTCGTGCGGGTTCACATCGATCCGGACGTTCCGGGTCACATACTCGAAGGCCCGCGCTTTCACAACCGGACGCGGTTCCCCGGCCAGCTCCCGCGCGAGCAGTCCGATGTCTCTTCTGATCGTCTCATTGTCGAGACCGGTCGCCGGATCGAAAGACGGATTCCGGAATTTGCCGAGCAGATACGGCAGATCCTGTTCGAAGGTGCGATATGTCATGGCAGCATTCTCCTTTTTTATTTATTATACACGCGCCGCACCGGAAACAGAATGGCGGAAAACGGAATAAGTTTTGCATTTTGTGATTTTCATGCTATTTTATCCAAAGCGGGAGGCATGTGATGGCGGAGTTGAGGAACCGGGATGAAATTTACGGGCTGAGCAACCGAATCAGCCTGACGCTGACCCATTTCGCCAAAGGGGCATACCCGGTCTTTTCGGCGACGCCGCAGGCGCTTTCCGTCAACCGGATGCTTGGCATTTTTGAGAACCCGAACGGAGCGGAGAACTTCATCCGCTGCGGGGACGACAAGCTTCCGCTGATTCCGGGAACCGTCTACTTCATTCCGGCCTACCTGCCCGCGCAGGTCCGGCTCGACGACCGGACGCTCTTCGTCTCGATCCAGTTCAGCCTCGAACTCCATTCCGGCGTGGAACTGTTTTCGATGTACAAGCACATCCGCAGCGAATACCGGCCGGAGCTGGTCGCCCGGCTGGTCGAAATTTTCGACTCCGACCGGCAGCTGCTGCTTGCAGTCGAACTGCGCAAGCACGTGTTCGCATTCGTATATGACATGCTCGACGGAAGTGCGGAGACACCGCCCGACCTCGCGGCCCGCTTTGCGCCGTACGCAGCCGTACTCGACCATATCGCGGCCCGCTGCACGGCCGGAATGCGCGTCGCGGAGCTGGCGAAAATCGCCCGGATGCCGCGCGAAACCTTCACGCGAAGATTCACCGCCGACACCGGAATCACGCCGAAACGTTTTCTCGACCGGCAACTGCTGCGCCGCGCCTCGGAGCTGCTGCGCCGTCCGCATACCACAGCACGCGAAGTCGCCGCCGAGCTCGAATTCAGCAGTGAATTCGTCTTTTCACGTTTCTTCAGGAAACAGAGCGGACTCTCTCCCGGCCTCTACCGGCGGCAGTACCGGCCCTGAACGGCTCCGCCACCTCTCGCGATCCCCGGCACCGGACCGGACATCACACCTCTTCCACCGCATCGCGGCAGTGGGCGGTTTTCAGGATGTCGAGCCCCCATTCGTATTCGCTGCGCGTCTTGAAGTTGAACATGATCGAAAGCAGGTTCCCGCCCGGTTCGATTTTGCGGCACTCAAGCAGGAACGGATGCTCCCAGTCGTTCACCCGGAACAGTTCGGCCCGGCAGTCCGGCCCGAGCAGGACGTTCTCCATGAACACCTTGTCGGGGTGCTGGCTCATGCGCCTGCCGAGCATCCGCGTCCGGAACTCCTCCTCTTCGTCCGGCGAAACCTGACAGACGGCACTGCTCGCCGCAATGCAGCGATCCGGTTCGACCAGCCGGATCGCGCCGTCCTTCTGCTCCTCGCGCCGGAAACCACCCGGAATCAGAATCTCCCAGTTGCCGATCGGGGCCAGCAGCGGAAATTTGCGGAAACCGACCGATTCGAACCGGGTGTCCTCCGGAATTTCCTCCGGCACAACAGGCGTGCGCCCGACGATTCCGCACAGTTCGAGGTAAAGCTTCCGGGGAAACGGCAGCAGCGGGTCCTCTTTCGCCACCTTTTCCAGACTCCGGCAAATCTCTTTGCAGAGCGGGTCGCCGGCATGGAAAGCACACCGGGTCCAGGCGTCGCTCATAGCCAGGTTGCGCAGATAAACCGTGTCCTTCTCCCGGTTCGGCCAGATGAAGAAATCCTGCAGAAACGCCATCGGCTCCCGGTCGAACAGGGCCTTGACGGAACAGGGAAACAAACCGGTCGGACAATACCAGTGATTCTCCGGCGCATTGGCGAGCATGTACCAATCGTCAGGCCACGCGAAGCAGATCGCCTCGCTCCGCCGGCCGCCTTCGATCTCAATGGTCGTCAGGAGTTCCTCCAGAAAGGGCAGGAACACCGCGCGCCGGAGAGCTTCGAAATCGCCTCTCTCGCAGTAAGGGTCGCCGGGCTCATAAACCGCAGCCAGGCGGGCCTCGCCGGCCAGTGCATTGCAGAAGTCGGCCGCCGCCGCATGGAAGCCGGGCCCGGCGATCGAGCTGTCGGCACTTCCCTTCAGCATCTGCGCCTCCTCGTCCGGATGGAAAACCAGATCGCCCTCCGGACAGAAATGAACGGCGATGTCCTCCTCGCGCCGCTTGATGCCGCAGCCGCGCTGCGCGGCCAGGGCCTCCATGCGGGAGACGATTTTCGGGAGATTGAACTTGCCTGCGAAACACAGCAGCCGGCGCGGAGTCATGGAAACACAAAAACCGACATTCATCTGGTCCTCCTTTCCATCATCGTAAGGCGACGGAAGTTACAATAACGCCATTCCGCCGGCTTTACAAGCGGCCCGCCGGAAAAGATGCCGCCGCCTGCGGTCTCCTGCTTTCCCGAATTGCGGAATCGAAAAAACCAGCTGTACAGCCAGCCACGCTGCCGTCCGCAGTCCGGACGAAAAACGGTTCCGCAACGAGGGTAAAACATGATGACTACCTTCGCTCGCGGGAAAGAACGGCGATATAGCGTTCAACGGGATGGGATAGAGAGCGAAGTATGCAAGTGTAAGATTGCTCACGGGAAAGGACGGCCTGCCGGTCCTCCGACGCGCTGCACACTATGGAGGACATCCTTCCCCTGCGGGTACTCCTGTCTGCGCTCATCCTTTTCACTCGCTTCGCCCGTGGGAAAGGGCGGCTTGCCGGTCCTCCGACGCGCTGCGCGCTATGGAGGACATCCTTCCCCTGCGGGTACTCCTGTCTGCGCTCATCCTTTTCACTCGCTTCGCTCGCGGAAAAGGATGGCTTGCCATCCGTAGCTCGACTTCGTCGAGCGAAGGATGGTGGGCAATGACGGACTCGAACCGCCGACATTCACGGTGTAAACGTGACGCTCTAACCAACTGAGCTAATTGCCCGGTTTGACAATATATCACACATTCCGCCGCCGCGCAAGCTGACCCGGAAAAAAATCAGTAACGCGGCGTCCGAGCGGCGGTCAGAACGAAAATCGGTCCGGAACCGGCCTTGAGCAGAACCGCGGCGGCCGCCGCCAGCGTGGCGCCGGTGGTGAACACATCATCGACCAGCAGAATGCATTTCCCGCGAACCGCCTCCGGCTTGCCGACGGCGAAAACGCCGTGCGGATTCTTCCGCCGCGCCTCTTTGCTCAACCTCGCCTGATGTCTGGTCCGCTTGATCCGGATCAGCGCATTGCAGAGCGGAATCCCGAGCTCCCGCGCGACAACGCCGCCAAACAGAGCCGCCTGATTGAAGGAGCGCCGGAAATGGCGCGTGATATGCAGCGGAACCGGAACCACGAGATCGGCCCGGAAACTTTCCTCCCGCCGCATGCGTTCCGCCGCCGGGATCCCGAACGGGCGCGCCAATTCCGGATGGTTGAAAAATTTGAAGCGGTGAATGACCTGCCGCGTCAGATCGCGATACTCATAAACCGCCGCCGCCCCGACCCACGGACGCGGTTCGGCGGCAATGCAGACCGAACAGAGCGCAAGCGCCGTGTCGAGTTCGCCGCCGCAACCTCGACAACGGGTCCCTTCGATCCGGTGCATCTCCTTCTCGCACTCCGGGCAGAACCGGTTTTCCCCGCCGCCGTCGCCGCGACGGCAGACCGGGCAGGGAAACAGATTGAGCCCGGCGGAGACCTGTTTCAGCAATTCACGCACGTCCACGCTTTCCTCCCGGTTCCAGCGGCGGAAGATAGTTGCAGCGATGCACGATGCTCCGGATCATACGCGGAGAGGCGATGACCTCGATCAGGTCGAAACGGCCGGGCAGCAGCGGCTTCCCGATCACCCGGCAGTAAAACAGAGCGGCGCGGAAATTCCGGCGCATCTGCCGGAGAGAAAGATTGTCGCCCGGCCGATAGAATCCCGAACGGCGGCGCGTCTTGACTTCGACAAAGACGAGAGTCCTGCCGTCACGGGCGACGATGTCCAGTTCGCCGGAACGGATCCGCCAGTTGCGGGCCAGAATCGTGTAACCCTTTGCCAGCAGCAGACGCACCGCCGCCTCCTCGCCGCGGCGGCCGAGCACCAGGTGGGCCGCGCGGGCAAGCTTCACTGCCGCCTCCCGGGGAAATGCCGGTTCAGCAACGCCATATCGCCCGGATAGGTGACCTTGATGTTCTCCTCCGGATTATGCACCACCCGGCATGGGAAACCAGCCGCCTCCATAACACCGGCATCATCGGTAAAATCGACCTCCGGATTGGCCGCATAAGCGGCACGCAGCCGGGACAGATCGAAGACCTGCGGGGTTTCCACCCGCCACAGCCCTTCCCGGCTGACGGTTCCGGCGATCATCCCGCCTCCGTCGCTGCGCTTGAGCGTATCGGTCACAGGCTTGCCCGGAATCGCGCCGCCGCTCCGCCGCGCCTCCTCCGCCAGCGTCTCCAGCAGCGAAACCGACGCCAGCGGTCGCGCCGCGTCGTGAATGGCAACAATCCCCTCGCGCAGCGGAATCGCCGCCAGACCGGCCTGAACGGAAGCGCAGCGAAATGCGCCGCCCGCCGTCCAGACGATCGGGGCATCGGGCAAAAAGCGCTCCGCCGCCAGGCGGAATTCATCCCCGCCGCCACGCGGATGCACCACCACCAGGCAGCCCGGCGCCGCCGCCGGGAGAAAACGCCTCACGCAGTGGAGAAACAGCGGCAGGCCGTCCAGCTCCAGCAGCAGCTTGTTGCCGCCGAAACGACGGGCCGAGCCGCCCGCCACAATCACAACGGCCAGATCATCCATACAACAATCCGCACAAAGCTCAGCGCTTCTTCCGGGTCGGCATATGCGCGCATTCGCCGTGAACCGCATGCGCGGCCTCCATCATCGCCTCGCCGAGCGTCGGATGCGCATGGATCGCGCGGCCGAGCTCCTTCGCGGTGATCTCCATCAGCATGGCCGGACCAGCTTCTGCGATGAGGTCGGTCGCATGCGGCCCGATGATATGGATGCCGAGCACCTGATCGCTCTCCGCATCCGCGAGAATCTTCACGAATCCTTCGGTCTGGTTCATCGCCATCGCCTTGCCGAGTGCCGCAAACGGGAATTTGCCGACGTTGTAGGCGACTCCCTCGCTCCTGAGCTGTTCCTCGCTCTTGCCGATCGTACCGATTTCGGGAGAGGTGAAAATGCAGCCGGGGGTCAGCGCGCCGGTGAACTCCTCCGGCTTGCCGCGCAGCGTATTGACCACATTTCCGGCCGCCGCGCTTGCCCAGTGTGCGAGCATGATTCTGCCGACCGCATCGCCGATCGCATAAATGTTCGGAGCGCTGGTCCGGAAGCTGTCATCGACCTCGATAAAACCGCGCTGATCGGTTTTGACCCCGGCGGCGGGAAGATTCAGATCGGCCGTCACCGGCTTGCGTCCGATCGAAACGAGCAGATAGTCGGCTTTCAGCGTCTCATCTCCGACCTTGCCGGAGACGCCGCGGGCCGTGCATCTGATGTCCGTGAGCGGGGTTCCGTTCAGAATCCGGATGCCCTTCCCGGCCATCTGTTTCGCCAGCAGCTTCGCGCATTCGCCGTCGGTCTGCGGCAGGATCTGCGGCAGCATTTCGACGACCGTCACCTCAACGCCGAGCTCGGCGAAGAGACAGGCGAACTCACAACCGATGACCCCGCCGCCGAGAATCAGCAGGCTCTTCGGCAGTTTCGGCAGACTCAGCAGCTCCGTGGAGGTCAGAATACGGTCGCCTTTCGGGATGAATCCCGGCACCAGCGGATCAGAACCGGTCGCAATGATGAACTTGTCCGCCTCAATAACCGTGCCGGCCGCCTCCCCGGCAGCCACCATCAGCTGACGGCGCGACAGAAACTCGCCGCGGCCGCCGAACACCGTGACTCCGGCCGATTTGAGCAGAGAAGCGATCCCGTTGCGGAGTTTGCCGATGACTTCGTCCTTGCGCGCGAGCATCTTCTTCCAATCCGCCCTGACCTCGCCGGAAATCTCAACTCCGAAATCGGCGGCATGTTTCGCGGAGGCATAGACCTCCGCCCCCGCAATCAGCGTTTTGGTCGGAATGCAGCCGACATTCAGGCATGTACCGCCGAAAAACGCCTTCTCGACCAGAGCCGTTTTGAATCCGCACTGTCCGGCACGAATCGCTGCGACATACCCGCCGGGACCGGCGCCGATCACACACACATCAAACTTTTCCACGGTTCCTCACTCCCTGATGTTTTGTCTACGGAAACATACAGACAAGATAGCACATTTTTCGCGGCGTTCAAGCCGGAAACAACGGATAAAAAAAGAAACCCCGCATTCGGCCTCTGCCGTTGCGGGGTTTCTTCATGCAGACTTCCGATAATTACTTGCCGGAAACCACACCGTGATCCTTGAAGGTACGGGTCAGCGCGAACTCGCCGAGCTTGTGACCGACCATATTCTCAGTCACGAACACCGGAATGAAGCTCTTGCCGTTATGCACGTTGAACGTGTGTCCAACGAAGTCCGGGATGATCATCGAGCGGCGCGACCAGGTCTTGATCGCCACTTTCTGATTGCCCATCTTCTCAACCTTGTCGATCAGGTACTGGTCGACGAACGGGCCCTTCTTAATCGATCTGGCCATTACTTCTTCCTCCGCTCAACAATGAAGTTCTTCGAAGTCTTCTTCGGATTGCGGGTGCGCTTGCCCTTGGCCAGCTGACCCCACGGCGAAACCGGATGGCCGCCGCCGGAGGTGCGGCCTTCACCGCCGCCCATCGGGTGATCGACCGGGTTCATCGCAACGCCGCGGACATGCGGACGGAAGCCGAGGTAGCGCTTCTTGCCGGCCTTGCCCATCTTGACGTTCATGCGGTCGAGGTTGCCGATCTGACCGACCATCGCGTGACAGTTCACATGGATCATGCGGACTTCACCCGACGGCAGCTTGATCTGCGCATAGGTCTCTTCCTTGCCGCGCAGGGTCGCAACCTGGCCGGCCGAACGGGCGATTTTCGCACCGCGGCCGGGCTGCATCTCGATGCAGCAGATATTGACGCCGACCGGAATATCCTTGATCGCCAGCCAGTTGCCCGGCTTCAGCTCGGCCTTCGCACCGTTCATGACCTTGTCGCCGACCTTCAGCCCGACCGGAGCAAGGATGTAAGACTTCTCGCCGTCCGCATAGCAGATCAGGGCGATATTCGCCGAACGGTTCGGATCGTACTCGATCGAGACGACCTTGGCCGGAACGTTTTCCTTGGCGCGGATGAAATCGACCATGCGGTAACGGCGCTTGTTGCCGCCCCCGCGGAAACGGGTCGTGATCCGGCCGGCGTTATTGCGGCCGCCGGACGCCTTCTTGCCTTTCAGCAGACTCTTCTCCGGCTTGGTCGAGGTGATCGTGGACGCATAGTCCAACGTCGCCATATGACGCCGGGAGGGAGTCACGGGATTAAAACTTTTAACCGCCATTTTTTAATTCTCCCTCTATTTAGATGATCTCGATGCTGCCTTCGGACAAGGTGACGATCGCCTTCTTCCAGTCAGCGCGGCGCCCCATTTTATTGGTGCGACCGGCACGACGGGCCTTGCCCATGCAGTTCATTACATTCACCGATTTGACCTTGACCTTGAACAACTCTTCGATTGCCCGGCCGATCTCGATCTTTTCGGCATCCGTCTTCACCTTGAAGACATACTTCGAGGCCTGCGCCTGCGCGTTGCACTTCTCGGTGACCACCGGTGCGATGATGATATCAAAAGCACTTCTCATGGGAAACCTCCTTACGCCAGACGCTGAATGAACGCATCGAGGGCATCCTTCGTGAAAAGGAGCTTGCCGAATCGAAGCAGTTCATAAACGTTGACATTTTCCGCCTTGCGAAGCACCAGATTCGACAGATTGCCCGTCGCGCACACCACCGCGGCCTGATCTTCCAGGCTCGGCAGCGACATCATGACCGTGCTGTCCGCAAGGTTCAGGTTCTTCAGAATGGCGACGACGTTCTTCGTCTTGTGGTCCGGCAGGGCGACGGCGTCAACCACCACCACATCGCCTTCGACAATCCGTTCCGAGAGCGCGCGCTTCAGCGCGAGCTGCAGAACCTTCTTATTGACCTTCTTGGCGAACGAACGCGGACGCGGCCCGAAAATCGTGCCGCCGCCGACCCAGACCGGGCTCCGGCTCGAACCGGAACGGGCGCGGCCCGTGCCCTTCTGGCGGAACGGCTTCGCACCGCCGCCGGAAACTTCACCGCGGGTCTTGGTGCAGGCCGTACCGGCGCGCAGCCCCGCGAGATACGCGACGACGGCATCATGAACCGCCTGTTCGCCCTTCTCCAACTCGATCACACCTTCCGGAATGACGTACTCGCCAACCCGGGCACCTTTGCAATCAAGGATATCTAAAGTATTCGACATTTTACACACCCTCTTACTTCTGCGCGCCCGGCTGCTTCTTGATTGCACTCCGGATCAACAACACGCCGCCGTTCGCCCCCGGGACCGCACCCTTGAGCAGGAGGACGTTGTCTTCCGCCATCACACGCACGATCTTCAGATTCTGCACCGTACGCGGAACGTTGCCCATGTGACCCGGCATGCGCTTGCCCTTGATCACGTTGCCCGGCCATTCGCAGCAGCCGATGGAACCCGTGCGCCGGGTCCAGGCGCCGCCGTGGCTGGCGCGGCCGCCGCCGAAACGATACCGGCGGACAACACCCTGAAAGCCGCGGCCCTTCGTCGTGCCGACCACATCCAGGTACTCGTTCGCTTCGAAGATATCCGCCTTCAGCTCAGTGCCGAGCGCCGGGACCTCGTCCTTTTCGGAGATGCGCACTTCGCGCAGCACCGACGGCAGCTTGTCGCCGGTCAGCCCCGCCTTCGCGAGATGCCCGGCACGGGCCTTCGTGACATTCTTCGCCTTGCGCTGACCGTAACCCAGCTGAATCGCCGTGTAGCCGTCGCGCTCACTGGTCTTGACATCGGTCACCACGCACGGACCGGCTTCGATCACCGTCACCGGGATCAACACGCCGTTCTCGTCGTAGACCTGCGTCATACCGACCTTTTTACCGATTAACCCTTTCATACTTTCTCCTTTCGTGAGAAACATTCGATACGTGCCCCCAATCGGTCGGGGGCCTTGGTATCTATGGAGTCAGAACCGACTAGACTCCAATCTTGATCGCGATATCCACGCCGGCGGGCAGATTGAGCTTCTTGAGCTCATCAACCGTCTTCGCCGTCGGGTTGACAATGTCCATCATACGCTTGTGCGTACGGATCTCAAACTGCTCCATCGACTTCTTGTCGACGTGCGGAGAACGGTTGACCGTCCAGCGCTCGATGCGGGTCGGAAGCGGAACCGGGCCGGCCACGAGAGAACCGGTACGTTTCGCAGTTTCAAGAATCTCGTTGACTGACTGATCCAGAATCCGGTGCTCGTAAGCCTGCAACCGGATGCGGATACGCTGGGTTTTTCCCGTAGCCATAGCTTATTTCTTCTCCACAATTTTGTCTTGGACTTGTTTCGGAACTCTTTCAAAGTGCGCCGGCTCCATCGAATAAGAGGCGCGGCCGCGGGAGAGAGAACGAATCGCCGTCGCGTAACCGAAAAGCTCCGACAGCGGAACATTCGCATGAACCCGGGTGAAGCTGTTTTCGCCGGCATTGATCTCAACGATCGTGCCGCGGCGGCTCGTGATGTCGCCGATCAGGTCGCCCATGTTTTCGTCCGGAGTGGTCAGCTCGACCTTCATGATCGGCTCGAGCAGCATGATGCCGGCCTTCTTCGCCGCATCCTTGAGCGCCATCGAACCGGCGACTTTGAACGCCATTTCCGAAGAGTCGACCGGGTGGTACGAACCGTCGATGATCTCGACCTTGAAGTCGATCAGCGAGTAGCCCGCCAGCACGCCCGAAGCGGCCGCTTCGCGGATGCCCTGCTCGATCGGCTTGATGTATTCCTTCGGAATATTGCCGCCGACAACCTTGTTCTCGATCACAATGCCGGAACCGCGCTCACCCGGAATCAGGTTGATGATACAATGGCCGTACTGGCCGCGGCCGCCGGACTGGCGGACGAACTTCATATTCGAATCGGAAGCGCCGCACAGCGCCTCACGGTACGCAACCTGCGGAGCGCCGGTATTCGCCTCGACCTTGAATTCGCGGACCAGGCGGTCGAGAATAATCTCGAGATGCAGCTCGCCCATGCCGGAGATGATGGTCTGGCCGGTCTCCTCATCGGAACGGACCTGGAAGGTCGGGTCCTCTTCCGCCAGAGCGACGAGGCCCTTCGACAGCTTGTCGCGGTCGCCGGACGATTTCGGCTCGACCGCAATCGAGATGACCGGTTCGGGGAACGCCATCGACTCAAGCACGATCGGTTTCTCTTCGAGGCAGATCGTGTCGCCGGTGGTGACGTTCTTCAGGCCGACCGCGGCCGCGATGTCGCCGGAGAAAATCTCCTGCTGCTCGACCCGCTGGTTCGCGTGCATCTGAAGCAGCCGACCGAGGCGCTCGCGCTTGTTCGTGCGCGGATTGTAGACACTCATGCCCTGCGACGCGACACCGGAGTAGACACGGAAGTAATAGAGCTTGCCGACGAACGGGTCGGTCATGATCTTGAAGACCAGTGCCGCAAACGGCTGCAGGTCGCCGACATGACGGGTGATCGCTTCGCCGTTGTCGGGGTTGGTTCCCTTGATGTCCCAGATATCGACCGGGCTCGGCAGGTAATCGACCACAACGTCGAGCAGCTTCTGAACACCCTTGTTCTTGAACGCGGTGCAGCAGGCGACCGGAACGATCTTCGCGGCCAGCGTCGCGCGGCGCAGAGCGGCCTTGATCTGGTCGTGGCTCGGCATCTCGTCGGCGAGAAAGATCTCCATGATCTCGTCATCGACTTCGGCCAGGCATTCGACCATGTGCTTGTAAGCGGCTTCCTGACGCGCCTTGAGATCGCCGGTCGGCTCCTCTTCGGTCATCGTCACGCCGTTGTCCTTCTCATCGAAATAGACGCACTTGTTTTCGAGCACATCGATCACGCCCTTGAAATCCGCCTCGCGGCCGATCGGCAGCATGAGCGGAACCGGCGTCGCGCCGAGTTTCGTATGAATCTCGGTCACCACGCCGTCGAAATCGGCGCCGGTTCGGTCCATCTTGTTGACCAGCGCGACGATCGGAACGTGATACTTCTGGGCCTGCCGCCAGACCGTCTCGCTCTGGGGCTGGACCTTACCGACCGAACAGAACACCGCAACGGCACCGTCGAGCACACGCAGCGAACGCTCCACCTCCGCCGTGAAGTCGACGTGTCCGGGAGTGTCGATGATATTGATCCGGTGATTCTTCCAATAGCAGGTGGTGGCGGCGCTGGTGATCGTGATGCCGCGCTCGCGCTCCTGTGCCATCCAGTCCATGGTGGCGGTACCCTCGTGGGTATCGCCGATCTTGTAGTTCACGCCGCAATAGAAAAGGATACGCTCGGTCAGAGTGGTTTTGCCCGCGTCGATGTGGGCCATGATGCCGATGTTGCGATAGTCCTTGAGCGCATGCTTGCGGTTCGGGGACTCATGATATTGGGTTTTGTCTTGGTCGGTACTCATAGTGTTCGTTCCCGGCGATTACCAGCGGTAATGAGCGAACGCCTTGTTCGCCTGCGCCATTTTAAAGGTGTCTTCTTTCTTCTTGATCGAGGAACCGGTGTTCTCGAAAGCATCCAACAGTTCGCCGGCGAGCGAATCGGTCATCGACTTGCCCTTGCGGCCGCGGGAATAGCTCGTGATCCAGCGCATCGCCAGAGCGACCTGACGCTCCGGATCGACTTCGATCGGAACCTGATAGGTCGCACCGCCGACGCGGCGGCTCTTGACTTCAAGCTTCGGCTTCACGTTCTCGAGCGCCTGCAGGAACACATCGAGCGGCTGCATCTCCGGCTTCTTCGCCTGAATCACGTCGAACGCACCGTAGACGATCTGCTGCGCGGTGGACTTCTTGCCGCGGTTCATGATCGTATTGATCAGACGGGCCACCAGCTCGCTATTGTACTTGACGTCGGGAATCAGCTCCCGCTTCACAACTCTGCGTCTTCTCATCTCTTTCGCACCCTATCTATGATATTGAGTTCTCTATCGATTACTTCTTCTTGCCCTTGGCCTCTTCCTGGCCCGGCTTCGGACGCTTCGCGCCGTACTTCGAACGGCCCTGACGGCGCTTGTCGACGCCGAGGCTGTCGAGCGCGCCGCGGACGATGTGGTAACGCACGCCCGGGAGGTCGCGGACACGTCCGCCCTTCACGAGAACCACCGAGTGTTCCTGAAGGTTGTGGCCTTCGCCGCCGACGT
Source organism: Victivallis lenta (assembly GCF_009695545.1). NCBI lineage: Bacteria > Pseudomonadati > Lentisphaerota > Lentisphaeria > Victivallales > Victivallaceae > Victivallis > Victivallis lenta. The sequence continues at coordinate 106,000 of NZ_VUNS01000008.1, forward strand.
AGGCGGTGACTTCCTGCCCGTTGGTCAGACGGACACGCGCGATCTTGCGCAACGCCGAGTTCGGCTTCTTCGGGGTACGGGTCGTCACCTGCAGACAGACGCCGCGGCGCTGCGGGCAGGCGCTCAACGCCTTCGATTTGCTTTTCTTCGCCTTCTCTTCGCGTCCGAAACGCACCAGCTGGTTGATTGTCGGCATAACAAATTCCTGCTTTCTTATATTTTCAATCGAATTATAAAAGACTTAACATACATCAAAGACTTATAAAATAATACCGCAAACCGGGTTTTGCAAATCACTTACCGATTTTTTTGCCAAATTTCTTCCGGCACCCGGATTCCGGCCGCCGCTCCGGATCTGCCGGATCCGGGCGGCGAACCGCTCTGCGCTTACTCGTTTTCGTCGTCAAACCCGGCATCGTCGAGCCCGGCGTCATCCAGATCGGCAAACGCGTCGTCGTCGAATTCGGCGACCATCTCCTTCGCCTCGTCCGGCAGCGAATCCTCCTCCTCGTCTCCGAAGATGGCGGCATCGCTCTTGTTCTCGGATTCCCGCCAGGCCGCGGCGATCTCCTCGACCGAACGCTCGCTCTCGCGCACCGGCAGCTCCGGCTCGATCTCGGTGCCGAGATATTTGAGCCGGATCGACTGCATGATCTCCGTGCCGGTACCGGCCGGAATCAGATGGCCCGTGATCACGTTTTCCTTGAAGCCGTTCAGGTTGTCCACCTTGCCGACCGTCGCCGCCTCAGTCAGAATACGGGTGGTGTCCTGGAACGACGCCGCCGAGATGAAGCTTTCGGTTTCGAGGGCCGCTTTCGTGATGCCGAGCAGGATCGGCTCGGCTTCCGCCGGCTTGCCGCCCTTCTCGATCATCTCACGGTTGACCCGGTCGAATTCGGTGCGGTCGAGCTGCTCGCCCGGCAGATAGTCGGTCGACCCGGATTCGGTGATCCGGACCTTCTGCATCATCTGCCGGATGATGATTTCAACGTGCTTGTCGTTGATTTCGACGCCCTGCGCACGGTAGACGAGCTGAATCGCATCGACCAGGTGCCGCTGGAGCTCATGGATGCCGCAGACTTCGAGCAGCGTGTGCGGAACGATCGAACCTTCCGTCAGCTTCTGACCCTTGCGGACGAAGTCGCCCTTGCTCACGGTCAGATGCTTGTGCGGCGGAATGTTGTTGTGCTCCTCGGTCATGCCGGACTCCGGATCGCGGATCAGCAGCTGGCGCTTGCCGCGGGTCATCTTGTCGACCTCGATATAACCGTCGATGCGGGCAATCTCCGCCACGTCCTTCGGCACACGCGCTTCGAACAGCTCCGCGATGCGCGGCAGACCGCCGGTGATGTCCTTGTTCTTGGCCGACTGCCGCGGAACGCGCGCCACGACCATGCCCGGGGTGACCTTCGCGCCCGGCTTGGTCATCAGCACTGCGCCGGCCGGCAGCGGATAGTTCGCGAGGAACTGCCCGTCCGGCGAATTGATGACGATCTGCGGGTGCAGGTCCTCGCGGTGTTCCATGACCGTGGCCTGATCGGAACCGCCGCGCTTCTGCTTCTGCAGCGTCACGCCCTCCACGAGGTCGTGCAGCTCAACCACACCGGCCTCTTCGATGATGATCGGCACGTGGTTCGCCTCCCACTGCACGAACACCTCGTTGGCCTTCACGCTGTCGCCGTCGTTCTTGTCGATCACCGAACCGGCTTCGAGCTCATAGCGGTCGAGCTCGGCCTCCTTCAGCGCATCTCCCCAGAAGTCGTAATCCTTGTTGTAGACCGTACCGAGCGCTTCCGCCTCGATCTGGGCCCGTTCGCGGGCCGTCTTCTCGGCCTCCTTCGCCACATTCGGATCGTAGACGATCACATAGCCGTTCTTGTTGACGACGACCGTCTTGCCCTTCTGGTTCTTGATCGTGCGCACATTGAACAGCTTGATGACGCCGTCATGACGCGACGCGATCACCGGCTGCTTGTACGCGCTCGAAGCGGTGCCGCCAATGTGGAACGTACGCATGGTCAGCTGCGTGCCCGGCTCGCCGATCGACTGGGCGGCGATGATGCCGAGCGCGTCGCCTTCCTTCGCCTGCCGGTCGCTGGCCAGGTTCCGGCCGTAGCACTTCACGCAGACGCCGCGCAGCGTCTCGCAGGTCAGGGTCGAGCGGATCAGCACGCGCTGGATGCCGCGCTTGTCGATGAGCTCGACGATCTCGGGCGTGAACTCTTCTCCGGCCGAAATGATCAGGCGGCCGTCGGCATAAGCGGGATCGCGGATGTCCTGCGCGCTGAACCGGCCGAGGATGCGGTCCTTCAGCGGCAGGATCACCTCGTCGCCTTCGATGATCGCGCTGGTCCAGACGCCCTTTGTGGTTCCGCAGTCCTGCTCGCGGCAGATGATATCCTGCGCAACGTCAACGAGACGGCGGGTCATGTAACCCGAGTCCGCGGTTTTGAGCGCGGTGTCGGCCAGACCCTTGCGGGCGCCGTGGGTCGAAATGAAGTATTCGAGCACCGACAGACCTTCGCGGAAGTTCGAGGTGATCGGCCGTTCGATGATGTCGCCCGACGGCTTCGCCATCAGACCGCGCATACCGGCCAGCTGGCGGATCTGGTCCTTGCTGCCGCGCGCGCCGGAGTCGAGCATCGCGTAAACCGGGTTGATCTCGCCGCGCCGCGAGGCCGCTTCGAGCCGCGCGAACAACTCGTTCGCCACCGCGTTCGACGCCTGCGTCCAGATGTCGATGACCTTGTTATGACGCTCGCCCTCGGTCAGCAGACCGTTGTTGTACTGGTCGAGCACACTGTCGATCTGTGTGCGGGCGCCTTCGATGATCTCCTCTTTCTTGTCCGGAACCTGCAAGTCCGCAATCGAGATCGAGAGACCGGCCAGCGTCGCATGGCGGTAGCCGAGGTCCTTCAGATCATCCAGCAGCTTGATGGTCGCCTCATGCCCGGCGATGTTGTACGAATCGCTGATCAGGCGGCCGAGGTCCTTCTTCTTGGCAATCTGGTTGAAGAACCCGAGACGCGTATCCCAGATTTCATGGAACAGGCAGCGGCCCGGCGTGGTCAGGAGGAATTTACTCTCCTTGTCGCCGTAGATCGTATCCTTGCCGTAGTCCGGGTTCGGGATGCGCACCGCGTCATGAATCTTGATGAAGCCGCACTGCATCGCGTACAGCACCTCGAAGAAGTCGCGATAGAGCTTCGCTTTCTCCTTGTTGCGCGGCTCGCAGGTCAGGTAGTAGCTGCCGAGCGTGATGTCCTGCGTCGGAGAGACGATCGGCTTGCCGTTCGCGGGCGAGAAGATGTTGTTCGGCGCAAGCATCAGAAGCTTCGTCTCCATCTGCGCCTCGTTCGACAGCGGCACGTGCACGGCCATCTGGTCGCCGTCGAAGTCCGCGTTGTATGCGGTGCAGACCAGCGGATGCAGACGGATCGCCGATCCTTCGATCAGGACCGGGTCGAACGCCTGAATCGACAGACGGTGCAGTGTCGGCGCGCGGTTCAGCATGACCGGGTGGCCGAGAGTCACCTCTTCGAGGATGTCCCACACCTCCGGTTCGCCGCGCTCGATCATCTTCTTGGCGCCGCGGACGGTGTGCGCGAAGCCGCGTCCCTTCAGGTGGCGGATGATGAACGGCTCGAACAGAATCATCGCCATCTTCTTCGGCAGACCGCACTGATGAATCTTCAGCTCGGGACCGACGACGATGACCGAACGGCCCGAGTAGTCGACGCGCTTGCCGAGCAGGTTCTGGCGGAACCGGCCCTGCTTGCCCTTGAGCATGTCCGAAAGACTCTTGAGGGCGCGGTTTCCGGCGCCGGTGACCGCGCGGCCGTGGCGGCCGTTGTCCATCAGCGAATCGACCGCCTCCTGCAGCATGCGCTTCTCGTTCCGGATGATGACCTCCGGCGTGCGCAGCTGAAGCAGATTCTTCAGGCGGTTGTTGCGGTTGATGACGCGACGGTAGAGGTCGTTCAGGTCGCTCGTCGCAAACCGGCCGCCTTCGAGCGGAACCAGCGGACGCAGATCCGGCGGAATGACCGGCAGAACGGTCAGAATCATCCACTCCGGACGCGAATTGCTGCTCATGAATCCTTCCACGAGACGCAGCCGCTTGGCCAGCTTCTTGCGAATCGCCTTGTTGCGGGTTCCCTCGAGGCTGACCTCGAGTTCGGCCTTCAGCATCGGCAGGTCGACGCGCTCCAGCAGCGTCTTGATCGCCGGGGCGCCCATGTCGGCCATGAAAGCGTCGCCGTAATCGTCCACCGCCTGGCGGTATTCGATCTCGTTCATGGTCTGGCCGACCTTGAGCGGCGTATCGCCCGGATCGGTCACGACGTACTCTTCATAGTAGATCACGTGCTCGAGCGACTTCGCGGTCATGTCGAGCACCAGGCCGATGCGGCTCGGCATGCACTTGAAGAACCAGATGTGCGAAACCGGCACGGCCAGCTCGATATGGCCCATGCGCTCGCGGCGCACCTTGGCCTGGGTCACTTCCACGCCGCAGCGGTCGCAGACGATCCCCTTGTGTTTCACACGCTTGTATTTGCCGCAGTTGCACTCCCAGTCGCGGGTGGGTCCGAAAATGCGTTCGCAGAAGAGACCGCCCTTTTCCGGCTTGAAACTGCGGTAGTTGATGGTCTCGGGGTTCTTGACCTCGCCGAACGACCACGAACGGATCACTTCCGGCGACGCAACGTTGATCGAAACCGCACCGAATGAAGACGCCGAGCTCTTGCCCAGCAGCTCCCGGTAAGCATAAGTATTGTCAATCAAGGTAAATTCCTCCTCGAATTAATGTTCGCCCGTCTTCTTCACGGTACGGATGTCGAGCCCGAGGCTCTGCATCTCCTTCAGCAGCACGTTGAAGGACTCCGGCCGGCCGGCCTCCAGAACGTTCTGGCCCTTCACGATCGACTCGTAGATCCGGGCGCGTCCGGCGACGTCATCCGACTTCACCGTCAGCATCTCCTGCAGGTTGTGGGCCGCGCCGTAAGCTTCGAGCGCCCACACTTCCATTTCCCCGAACCGCTGGCCGCCGTGCTGCGCCTTGCCGCCGAGCGGCTGCTGCGTGACCAGCGAATACGGACCGACCGCACGGGCGTGGATCTTATTCGCAACCAGGTGGTCGAGTTTCAGCATGTACACATGCCCGACGGTCACACGCTGATCGAACTTGTCGCCGGTACGGCCGTCATAGACATCGGCCTTGCCGTCGTAGACCCACTTGCCGGCTTCGTCCTTGCGGAAGCCCCAGTGATAATCCTGCCCCTCCTTCGCGGTGAAGGCGTCGTTGCCCTCCTTCATGAGCTCTACGATCTTCTCTTCCGGAATACCGTCGAAGACCGGCGTCGCCACCTTGATGCCGAGCATCTTGGCCGCCCAGCCGAGGTGCGTCTCGAGCACCTGGCCGATGTTCATGCGGCTCGGCACACCGAGCGGGTTCAGGATGATGTCGACCGGCGTGCCGTCCTCGAGGAACGGCATGTCCTCGACCGGAACGATCCGCGACACGATACCCTTGTTGCCGTGACGGCCGGCCATCTTGTCGCCGACCTGCAGCTTGCGTTTGCAGCCGACGTAGACCTTGACGCGCTTGATGACGCCGGACTCGGCGTCCGCATACTCCATATTGTCGCCGAGCCGGCGGCGCTTTTCCTCGTTCTCCTCGAACTGCGGAATAAACGTGTCGATGATTCCGGTCAGCGTCTTCTTGAGCTCGCAGTCCTCCATGCCCCAGCAGTCGTAATGCGCGGCAAGCTTCTGGATCGAACTCTTGGTGACCTTCCGGTTCGAGCTGATCAGCACCGCATTTTCGCGGGCCGGCGACATATCGAAGATCGGATACGGCAGCTTCACGCCGAGCATCACGTCCGAAAGCCGGGCGGTCAGGTCGTCGATCAGGCCGTTGTAGATGTCGCGGTAATCGTTCTTGATCATCTTCTCCTGACGCTTCGCCTCGGTCCGGGTCATCGAAGAGCGGGCCGGGTCCTTGGCGTACTCGGTGCGGATGTCCATGACGATGCCGCCCTTGCCGCTCGACACGGTCAGGCTCGAATCCTTCACGTCGGCCGCCTTCTCTCCGAAAATCGCCCGGAGCAGACGCTCTTCCGGCGCCAGCTCGGTTTCGCTTTTCGGCGTGATCTTGCCGACCAGGATATCGCCCGGTACCACTTCGGCGCCCTCGTAAACGACGCCGCGGCTGTCGAGGTTGCGCAGCGCATCCTCGCTGACGTTCGGAATGTCGCGGGTAATCTCTTCCGGGCCGAGCTTGGTCTCCCGGCTGGTGATCTCGAACTCGTCGACATGGACGCTGGTGTAGACGTCCTCCTTGACGAGACGTTCCGAAACGATGATCGCGTCCTCGAAGTTGTAACCGCACCACGGCATGTAGGCGACCAGCACGTTCCGGCCGAGCGCGAGCTCCCCGTCCTGCGTGGCCGCACCGTCGGCGAGGATGTCGCCCTTCTTGACGGCCTGTCCGCGGAAGCAGATCGGCCGCTGGTTCACGCAGGTGCCTGCGTTGCTGCGCAGATATTTGTAAAGCCGGTAATACTGGTACGAATCCTTCGGCGCATCGGCGGCCGGCAGATTGCCGTCCGGCGTCACGACGATGTGATCGCTGACCACCTCGGCGACGATGCCGTCGGCCTTCGCCGCCACCACCGCGCGGGAGTCGCGGGCAATGCGCGCCTCAAGGCCGGTCCCGACCAGCGGTGAATCCGGCATCAGCAGCGGAACCGCCTGGCGCTGCATGTTCGACCCCATCAGCGCGCGGTTCGCGTCATCGTGCTCAAGGAACGGGATGATGCCGGCCGCGGCGCTGACGAGCTGTTTCGGCGAAACGTCCATATACTGAACCTCTTCGCGCGGATGCTCCTCGTTTTCGCTCTTGTAGCGGCTCATGACCGTCGGACGGACAAAACGGCCGTTCTCATCGAGCGGGGCGTTGGCCTGCGCGATGACGTACTGCTCCTCCTTGTCGGCGGTCAGGTAGTCGATCTGGTCGGTGACCTGCCCGTCCACCACCTTGCGGTACGGGGTTTCGAGGAAGCCGTATTCGTCGATGACCGCATAAAGCGACATCGAGGAGATCAGACCGATGTTCGGGCCTTCCGGCGTCTCGATCGGGCAGATGCGGCCGTAATGGCTCGGATGCACGTCGCGGACTTCGAAACCGGCGCGGTCGCGCGAAAGACCGCCCGGCCCCAGTGCGGAGAGACGGCGCTTGTTGGTCAGCTCCGACAGCGGGTTGGTCTGATCCATGAACTGAGAGAGCTGGCTGCGCGCGAAGAAGTCGCGGATCACGCCGGCGAACGCCTTCGGGTTGATCAGCTTCGACGGCGTCACATTCTGCTCGTCAAACGTCATGCGCTCGCGGATCAGGCGCTCGGTACGCAGCAGGCCGGCCCGGCACTGGTTCTGAAGCAGTTCGCCGACCGTGCGGACACGACGGGCGCCGAGGTGGTCGATATCATCGACCTGGCCGCCGGAGTGACGCAGCTTGATCAGCATCTTCGTCGCCGCCATCAGGTCCTTCGGGTCGAGCACGCGCTGGGTCAGCGGAATATCCTGCTTGAGCCGCTCGTTCAGTTTGTAACGGCCGACCGCGCCGAGGTCGTAACGGCGGTTGTCGAAGAAGAGCCGCTTGATCAGCAGCTTCGCATTGTTGATGTTGGTCGGGTCGCCCGGACGCATGCGGCGGTAGATCTCCTTCAGCGCGTCCTCCTCGTTGCGGACCTGGTCCTTGCGCATGCAGCCGATCAGGTAGTTGTCGCCGTCGGCGACATAAGCGAGCTCGACCTCCTTGATCCCGGCATCGATCAGCTGCTTCAGGTGGTTTTCAGTCAGCTGTACGAGCTCATCGATCACCACGATGTCGTCATCGCTGGTGATGTCGTCGATCGTGTAGAAGCCGGAGAGATCCTTCTGCTTCAGCAGCTGCGAAACCGTGTACTTCCTGACCTCGTAGCACTCCGACAGGATATCGCGGTTGGTCGGATAGCCGATCGCGCGCAGGAAGGTCGTGATGTAGAACTTCCTGCGGCGGCGGCGACGGTCGAGGTAGATGAAAATGAAGTCGTTGATGTCGAACTGCACATCCATCCACGAGCCGCGGTCCGGAATGATCCGGTACGAATAAAGCGTCCGCCCCGACGTATGCCGGGTCTTTTCGAAGCAGATGCCCGGGGAACGGTGCAGCTGGCTGATGATCACGCGCTCGGCTCCGTTGATGATGAACGTGCCCTGCTCGGTCATGATCGGAATATCGCCCATATAGACGCGTTCGGGAATCTCGGCGCCGTTGACCTTCAGCAGAAAATCGACATAGAGCGGAGCATCGTAGATCTTGCCGTCCTTGATGCAGTCCACGACATCGCCCTTGAGCTCGCTGGCATTGCCGATCTCGTAGGAGACGAATTCGAGCGACATCTGCTTGTCGAAGCTCTCGATCGGGAAAATTTCGTTAAAAACCTCCTGGAGCCCCTGATTCTTCCGCTCGGCCGGCGGAACGTCCCGCTGCAGAAAGTCGCGGTAGGAATCCACCTGGAGACCGATCAGATCCGGCACATCCAGAACATCCCGGAGTTTCCCAAAATTAATTCTTTTTGCCATACCCTGCCTGTTGTTTTATAGGTGAAAATAAAAAATATCTGTAAAATTCAGAAGATTTTCGGAACCGGTGCCCGCCGGTTCCGGCCGTCTGAGCACAAACCTGCTGAAAAACGCCATAGCCAAAACACAAAGAATCCGACCTGCCGGGAAAAAACCATACCGGCAGTTCGGAAATATTCGATTTTTTTCAGAAATTCAAAGAAGATGCGAGCCGAAAAATCCACCGGCTCGAATCAGTGGCGGAACCGCTTCAACAAAAGACCACATCAAACCATGTCCCACCGGAAAGCGGACCCTGCGGTCCGGAGACGGAAAAACGGCAGGAGACGAAAAATCCGTCCCCGCCGTGAAAAACCAGGCAAAGTTACTTGACTTCGACCTTGGCGCCAGCTTCTTCGAGCTGCTTCTTGATCTTCTCGGCCTCGTCCTTGGCAATCGCTTCCTTGAGCGGCTTCGGAGCGGCTTCGACAAGATCCTTGGCCTCCTTGAGACCGAGACCGGTGAGTTCGCGGACGACCTTGATGACGCCGATCTTCTTCGCGGCATCGAAACCGGCGAGGATCACGTCAAACTCGGTCTTCTCTTCTTCGGCGGCAGCGGCAGCGGCAGCCGGAGCCGCGGCGGCAACCGCGACCGGAGCCGCAGCGCTCACGCCGAGACGCTCTTCCAGAGTCTTGACCAGCTTGGAAAGCTCCAGAACGGTCATATTCTCGACATACGAGACGAACTCTTCCATCTTGTTTTCTTCCGACATGTTAAATGCCTCCATTATTGTTCGTTGGCTTACTTATTTTCAACTTTGTCTTTGTAGGCGTTGAGCACATTCAGGATGCTCGCCGCTTTGGCATTGAGAACGCTGACCAGGTTCCGGGACGGAGCCTGCAGCACACCGAGCAGCATCGCCTGAAGCACAGGCTTCGAGGGCAGCTCGGCCAGACTGCCGACCTGGGCGCTGGAAAGGACTTCACCCTCCATATAGCCGCCTTTGGCCGCCAGCTTGTCGTTCTTCTTGCCGAATTCGAGCAACAGCTTGGCCACCGCGCTGCAGTCACCCTTGCCGAACACCATCGCGGTGCCCTGGGTGAAATCGATGGAATCCGCGCCGTTGATGTTCAAGAGCTCGCAAGCCTTCTTGATCAGCGTGTTCTTCAACACGTGGCAGCAGGCGGACTGAGCGGCCAGCTGCTTGCGCAGATCTTCCAGCTCTTTGACCTTGAGGCCGGCGAACGAGACGAAGTAGACATAATCGGCGGAACCGATCTTTTCACTGATCTCCTTGACCAGAAACTGCTTTTCGTTTCTCATTCCTTACCTCTCCCCAACTCTTTCGTATTGATCTTGACGCCGGGCGACATCGTCGCCGTGATCGTGCAGGAGAGGATATAGGCACCCTTGGCGGTCTGCGGCTTGGCCTTCACGAGCGCATCGACGATCACGTCAAAGTTGCTCTTGAGCGCATTTTCGTCGAAAGACAATTTGCCGAACGGAACATGGACACAGGCGCCACGGTCGGCACGGAATTCCGCACGACCGGCTTTCGCCTCGCGGACCGCATTGCCGACCTGATCGGTAACCGTACCGGTCTTCGGGTTCGGCATCAGGCCGCGCGGACCAAGCTGACGGCCGAGGGGACGCACGAGACGCATCGCATCCGGCGTCGCAATGAGGATATCGAAATCCTGCCAGCCGCCCTTGATCTTCTCAACCACGTCCTCAAACCCGACAAAATCCGCACCGGCCTCTTTGGCTTCCGCCGCTGCGGCGCCGTCGGCGACGACGGCAACGCGGACACTCTTGCCGGTACCGGCCGGGAGCGCAACCGCACCGCGGACCGTCTGATCGGACTTCCGGGGATCGACGCCGAGCTTGAACGCGACTTCAGCGGTCTGATCAAACTTGACGCCCGGGAACTTCTTCAGAAGCGCAATCGCCTCAGCCACACCATAGCGCTGCTGGGGATCGAAACCTTCGACCTCAACCTGCTTCTTGTAAAGCTTACTTCTACGCATCGACCACCTCAATTCCCATGCTGCGCGCGGTTCCTTCGATGATGCGCATTGCCGCTTCCTCGCTACGGGCGTTGATGTCATTCTTCTTGATCTGAACGATTTCACGGATCTGCGCACGCGTGATCTTGCCGGCCTTTTCAAAGCCCGGCTTCTTCGCCGCGGAAGCCACTCCCGCCGCCTTCTTCACGAGGACGGCCGCCGGGGGCGACTTGCAGATGAACGTGAACGACCGGTCCTGATAGACCGTGATCACGACAGGAATAACCATTCCGCTCTGAGCTTGAGTGGCGGCATTGAACTGCTTACAGAAGTCCATGATGTTACAGCCGGCCTGCCCGAGGGCGGGGCCGATCGGCGGCGCCGGCGTAGCGGCGCCTGCCGGAATCTGCAACCGGATCAAGCCTGTAATCTTCTTTGCCATGATTACTTTTCCTTTTCCGATTCAAAAGGTGGTCCGGACCGGCAGGTATCCCGCCACCAGTGAATCATACGACATGTTACAAAAGTTCGAGTCACCGTCAAACGGTGCGCTCGACCTGCCAGAACTCCAATTCGACCGGAGTGGAACGACCGAAAATCGAAACCATCAGCTTCAGCTTGCCGCGTTCGTTGTCGATTTCCTGAATCGCACCCTCGAAATTCTCAAACGCACCGTCTTTGATGCGAACCATTTCACCAATTTCAAATTCGACCTTCGGCCGGGCGGCCAGAGTCTCGCCGGTCTGGACCGGGCGCAGCAGATCCTCGACTTCCGCATCCGAAAGCGGAGTCGGCTTGTTCGCGCCGCCGAGAAAACCCAGAACCCCCTGCACGCTACGCACAAAATACCACGCCTTTTCATCAACCATGCCCAGATCGTCATAAAGATCCATCCGGACCCAGATATAACCGGGGAAGAGCTTGCGCGTCATCGTCGTCTTCTTCCCCTGACGAACTTCCGTAACCTTTTCCGTCGGAATGAACGCTTCGTAGACCGGAACCTGATCGCCGTTCTGAAGCTGGCGCAAAATCGTATCGCGAACCTTGTTCTCATGCCCGGACAGGGTATGAATCACAAACCACTGGCCCCGATTGTCGCGTTCGGTATCAACTGAATCGTTCATCTTGCTCTCTTCCTAAAACTTTCCGACCGTGATCACGCGGATCACCCATGCAGCCACCCAGTCAACCGCAGCCACAAAGCACGCCAGAATCGCAATATTCACCACGACCAGCACGGTTGATTCAAAAAGCTGTTGACGGTTCGGCCAGGTGCAACGGCCCAGTTCGGCCATCGTTTCCGAAATAAAGCGCCGGATTTTGCCTGTAACCATATCGAACCCGGCGGCTGCACCGGTGCGCTTCTTACCGTTTTCCATCTTCACTTCCCTGGTTCTCGACTGTTTCACAAAAAATGGCAGGAGAGGTGAGGCTCGAACTCACGACCTGCGGTTTTGGAGACCGCCGCTCTAGCCAACTGAGCTACTCTCCTGACTGTAAAAGCCATCCCTGCTTAGCGGGTCTCTTTGTGGACCGTATGCTTACGCTCGAATTTGCAGTATTTTTTCTTTTCCAGGCGCTCGGGCGTATTGCGCTTCTCTTTCTTCGTCGTGTAGTTGCGACGCTTGCACTCCGTGCATTCCAGAATAACCAATTCACGCATAACTTTACCTACGTGTTACATGAAACTCCCGAGCCGCCGTTAACCGACGGCCCGGGCAGATATCGGATGCCGAAATTACTCGATGATTTCGGAAACCCGGCCGGAGGCAACCGTGCGGCCGCCTTCACGGATCGCGAAACGCAGACCCTTTTCCATGGCGATCGGAGCGATCAGCTCAACCGTGATGGAGGTATTGTCACCCGGCATGACCATTTCGGTGCCTTCGTTCAGGGTGATCGTACCGGTCACGTCGGTCGTACGGAAGTAGAACTGCGGACGGTAGTTGTTGAAGAACGGAGTATGACGGCCGCCTTCTTCCTTGGACAGCACGTAGATCTCGCCCTTGAACTTCGTGTGCGGGGTCACGCTGCCCGGCTTGGCCAGAACCTGACCGCGCTCGACATCTTCCTTCTTGGTGCCGCGGAGCAGGCAGCCGACATTGTCGCCGGCCTGACCCTGGTCGAGCAGCTTGCGGAACATTTCGATACCGGTGACGGTGGTCTTGACGGTCGGCTTGATGCCGATGATTTCAACTTCGTCATTGAGCTTGATGATGCCGCGCTCGATACGGCCGGTAACCACAGTGCCGCGACCTTCGATCGAGAACACGTCTTCGATCGGCATCAGGAACGGCTGGTCAACATCACGCTGCGGCTCCGGAATGAAGCTGTCGACAGCATCCATGAGCTCGAGAATGCAGTTGCAGGCCGGATTGTTCAGATCGCCTTCGGCCTCAACAGCCTTCAGAGCGGAACCCTTGATGATCGGGGTGTCGTCGCCCGGGAAGTCGTAGCTCGAGAGCAGCTCGCGGATTTCCATCTCGACAAGCTCGAGCAGTTCCGGGTCGTCAAGCTGGTCGACCTTGTTCATGAAGACGACGATCGCCGGCACACCGACCTGACGGGCGAGCAGCACGTGCTCGCGGGTCTGCGCCATCGGGCCGTCGGTCGCCGCGATCACGAGAATCGCACCGTCCATCTGAGCCGCGCCGGTGATCATGTTCTTGACATAGTCAGCGTGACCCGGGCAGTCAACGTGAGCGTAGTGACGCTTCTCGGTCTGATACTCGACATGGGAGGTATTGATCGTGATGCCGCGCTCTTTTTCTTCCGGGGCGTTGTCGATCTCGTCATATTTACGGACTTCACCGCCGAACTTCTTGTTCAGCACCATGGTGATCGCGGCGGTCAGAGTGGTCTTGCCGTGGTCGACGTGGCCGATCGTGCCGATGTTGACGTGAGGCTTGGTTCTTTCGAATTTTTCCTTAGCCATTTTTCCCTCCTGAAAAGGTTTAGAGTTTTTCCACTGAAAAATCTTTTTCTACAACTGCTGGATACAAAATGGAGCCCACAAGCGGACTTGAACCGCTGACCTCATCCTTACCAAGGATGTGCTCTACCGACTGAGCTATGTGGGCACTACCCTATTCCAAATCTGCCCGCTTCCGACAAAGAGACCGGCATGTCTTTCCCCACGCCGGCTCATATCTCTGCATCCGGATCCGTTCAGAACCTGTTGAAAAATGGTACTCGAGGGGGGACTTGAACCCCCAAGGATTGCTCCATATGGACCTCAACCATACGCGTCTGCCAATTCCGCCACCCGAGCACAATCAACTGCTGCAATCGGCACATTCATCTTAGCTGTGCCAATCACATTTCCTAATATATTCCATTTGACTGCATTTGCAAATCGAAAAAACATTTTTTTTGAAAAAATCCGTCATTCGATTGATTTCAGACCGTCTATCAGCCTCATTTCCGGAGCCGGAATCCGTTCCGGCCGCCGATTTCGGCTCCGTCGAACTTCTGCATCCGGCTGCTTCCGGCGGCGGAATCGACGGCTTCCACTTCAAACCCGTCCGCAGAGTACGCCAGCGGACCGCCGGCAGGGTCCGCCAGCAGCTCGGCGGAGAGGCCGGACACATCCGCGAGCGTCTCCGGGAAGCCGCCCCGCGCTTTCCGGCTGCGGTCCAGCGCAAGCGCGACCCGCGCCGAGCGCACCTTCCTCAGCAGGGCCACATACCTGTCCATTTCGCCATTCACCTCCGAAAGGACGCTGACGACCGGCTCCGCGCCGAACGGCAACACCCGGAGCCACGCCGCAGCAGCCTCCAGCCGCTGCGGCTCCGAAACCGCGTTCCGGAACCGCTCCATCCCCTCCAGATACCAGAACTTGCAGCGGAACCGCGCCCACTGGAACGCCGGAAACAACCGGCTCACCCCGGAGAACCGGCCGGATGCACGGCTCCACTCGACCATCGGGTCGAGCCCTGAAATCAGGGAGAGCGCCACCTCCCCGCGCAACCCCTGCTCGAGATTCGCCGCCAGCTCTTTCTCCGAGGCAGCCAGGTCGGCGTCAAGCAGCCGCATCTCGCGATCCGAATGAATGCCGAACTCATTGACCACCCGCTCAAGCGCATCAAGACGGCGGGACTCCATCCCCATGACGACCATGCTGTAAATCAATGCGGGCTCCGCGCTCAGCTGACGGCGGAGATTTCCCCAGCCGGTCCAGCTTTCCCCGACCTGCCGGTCGTTGCCGATACTCGCGGCGGAGAGGAGCCGCAGCAGCTCCAGCCATTCAAGCTGCCGGTAACGCATGATCAGCTCCTGCGTGTCGCCGACTCCTTCGAACCCTTTTGCCAGATCACAGCCGAGCCGGGCCGTCGGAATGCGTTCAAGCTCCGTGAGCTTCCGCATGGGAGCGTCCTGGTTGAATACGAATTTCTCCATTTCGACATAGGCGTCGGGCGGCACGTTCTCAATCCACACCGGGGCCGCCAGCCTCGCCAAAGCGTCGGGAATCGCCGGAATCATCTTCCATGCAGCGACCAGTTCCGCTCCGTTCTGCCCGTTCAGCCGGTAGCGCTTCGCCAGATCCGCCGCCGACACCGGCTCGGACGCGGTCTCCAACTGCGCCAGCTTCGCATCGCACATCCGCTCCGCACGTGAAGCTTCATATCGCACGACCCCCCAGGCGGCGATCGCAAGCACCAGCAGCAGAATCACTTTGCAGCGGATCGCCCACGGAACCAGGGAGTCCTGCGGAGACACCACGCGGACCACGGCCGAACGGACCAGCATCCCGGTCAGCAGCCAGATCAGAACCATCAGCAGCGCGGCGGTCCAGAAATTCATCACGCAGGCCAGGAAGGCCAGCGGCAATGCGATGTAATTCAGCCGCAGCGCATTCAGATAGCCCGGGTTCCGCCTCCGGATGAACTCGAGCTGATCCCCCCAGAGCCGAAAAAACGAAAAGAATCCGTAGTATTCGGCATCGGCATCCGTCAGATTCTGCACGATGTTCGCCAGCTGCACATGGCTCCAGCGGAACCAGACCGCCAGCGCCAGAAACGCAAACATTGCAATCGCGCCGACTCCGGCGGCGCCGGCGGCGCCGGCACGCGGATCGGACAACGCCCAGAATCCGCCCAGCTGAAGCACGATCCACGGAACCGCCAGAAGCGCCGCCTGCCCCAGATTCGCCCTCGAAAGAGCACGCTTCAGATCACTCACTGTTCCACCCCGCGTTTTCCGTTATCGATCGTGATGTTGCGCCTCTTGAAGGTCGGGACATCGAGATCGTCATTCCCCCATTTCACCTGCGGCCCGCGCTCCATCACGCCTTTGGAGATCGGTTCCAGCGGCAGGATCAACTGATCCGCATCGGCCGCATGCGCGGCGGCGCTCCGGGTGCGCTTCGGCGCCCGCTCGGAGCTGCTGCGCAGGAGCTCGCTCGCCTCGCTCTCCGCATCGAACCTGACCGTCACGGCGGAGAGCATGAGCTTGCCCGCCCACTCCTCGCCGGTCGCGGCGCCGACGATCAGCCGCGTCTCCGGCTTCACCTGACGTCCGGCGAGCTCCAGCAGCTGCTTCGTCTCGCCAAGCGACAGCTCCGGGCCGCCGAGCAGCGTGAAGATGACCGCATCCGCTTCGCCGAGCTTATCCGCCCCGCCGAGCAGCGGAGAGTGCAGCAGCCGTTCCATCGCAGCCTCGCCGCGGTTTTCTCCGTCGATCTCGCCCGACGCCACGCCGACACCGATGCTGCAGAAGCTCTTTTTCCGGCGCAGGAGCGTGATGAAATTGCCGAAATCGGCCGCCAGCAGATTTCCGTGCAGCAGCACCATGGTCAGCGCCAGCACCGTCCGAGACAACTCCTGATCGGCCAGCTTGAACGCATTCGACAGCGGCGTCGTCGACTCCAGCACCGAAAACAGCAGATCATTCGGCAGACAGATCACCGCGTCGGCCAGGCCGAGCAGCTCCTCCTTCACCGTATCTTCGGCGATCTTCCGCTTGCTGTGTCCCTCAAGCGTAAACGGCAGCGAGACGAAAAACAGCGTCGGGATCTCCAGTTTGCGCGCGACGGAGAGCACGACCGGCATTCCGCCGGAAGCGGTTCCGCCGCCGAGTCCGCCGATGACCAGAAGAAACGGCACGCCCTCAAGCAGCTTTTCGATCCGGCTGCGTTCATGCGCAACGACACGCTGACCGTCGAGCACGCTGCCGCCGCAGCCGCGGCCGGCACGCCAGCGCGCTCCGGCCAGCAGCCGCGCCTCCTCCGGCAGTCCCGACCGCTCGAGACCGGCGGAATCGCTGTCTATGGCGAGGAGGCGCAAAGGAGCCGAAAGCGGATTCTCCCGCAGGATGCCGACGATCCGGCAGCCGGTTCCGCCGATTCCGAGTACGGTGATTTTCTTCTGTTCCATAGTTTCAGCCCCGCAATGCGCCTTTGAAATTCTGCCACCCCATCCGGGTCTTGTTCAGCACGCCGTCCACCACATCGATCAGGCTGCCGACCATGCCGCGGCCGCTCTGTCCCGCGTTCAGTTCGTTGTAATACCCTGCGATTTTCAGCGCGCCCCAGATCGTGCTGCAGCGCGGCGTATCAAGCCCGGTCAGAGCACCGCCCGCCTCGAACGGCTGCCCGATCCGGCACGACATGTCGAACACCTCGCGGAAAATCGGCGCCGTCCGTTCGAACAATGCGCCGCCCCCGGTCAGGACGCCGCCCGCGTCGAGGCTGCCGAGCGCTCCCTGCGCCGCCGCCATCGACCGGATGATCTCGAAAATCTCGCGCAGCCGAGCATCGATGATGACTTCGAACGACGGCAGCGGAATCTTCCGCCCCCGGCCGGTCGAACTCGGAAACTCCATATATTCGCGGCGCTCCTGCATGGCGCGCTGCAGCGTCTTCTCCTCGATCAGCTTGCGGCAGACGTCGATGTGCAAATCGAGTCCGAGCGAAAGGTCATTGCAGACATGATCGAAACCGATCTGAAGCACGCCGGAAGCCTGCACGCCGGAGTTGTATTCGACCACGAATTCGGTAGTTCCGGCGCCGAGGTCGACGAGCAGCACGCCGTGCTCCCGCTCCTCGTCGGAGAGGATGCCGAAATCGTCGGCCAGCGGCGAAAAAGCAACTTCGATCGCCGCCTCCTCGAATCCGGAGTCGCGAACGATCGAGCGGAAATTCTCAAGCCGGGCCGCATCGGCATGCACCACATGGACATACGCCTCGAGCTTGCTCGCGGTGTGGTTCAGCGGATTGCGAATCCGGCGCTCATCGATCGTAAAATAGGATTCGGAGCTGTTGATGATCTCGCGCCCGGTGGCGAGGTGGAGCACCCGCGCGTTTTCATGCGCCTCGATCCGCTCCTTGTTGGTCACCTTGTGTTCGTCATTCCTGACCACCACCGAGCCGATGCCCTGAAACGCCTCCATCCGGCAGCCGGTCACCGCGACAACCACGACCTTCGTGCTGTTCAGCAGCCCGTCCGAAGCGCTCTCGGCATCCGCGATGGCGTTGCCGAGCTGCTCGAAGGCGAGGTCCATATCCTCAATCTCGCCCTTGACCACCGAACCGGCGGAAGGGGCGGAACCGCGCCCGACCACATTTACGCGCCCGTCCGGCCCGGCTTCACCGACCAGCACATTGATCTTCGATGTGCCGATTTCGATCGCGGTGACGATGTCCCTGGTATGAAACATGACTCCTCCGTAACTGGTGGAATTGCAAAAAACTCTTCCCTAAAATATACAGGAGTTTACCGCAAATTACCAGCCGCCCGGAAGATTTTTCCCCATCAAAGCCGGGGGCCCTCCTCAAATACGCTTCTTTCCGGCAACGGATGGAATTCCGTTTCCGCAAAATCGGTCGATCCGGTGCAGATAGCGCAGCGTCTTGAGCCCGTCGAACCAGCCGTGAAACGCGGCCAGACGGGCGTCACGGCGATCCGGCGTATTGGCCAGCACCTTCGGCCAGATGAGCAGGAAACCCTCCTGACGCAGGAAGTCGGCGGAACATGAATCAATCTGGTCCAGAAAGAGTTCCGCCTCTTCAAGCCCGCCGGGACCGGCAGCGCGGGCCAGCAGCCGGCCGAGAAAAGCAAACGCGGCGTCGGAAATTTCTGCGGGCGCCTCCCCGGCCATCAGCTTCCGCACCGCCGGACCGGTTCCGAACGGGACCCGGTCCGACGGGCGCGGCGACGGGTGAACCAGCACCCGGTCCCCTGTGACGACCCGGCCGGTTTTGGCGGCGGCCTGCAGGAAATAGAAATCCTCGCCCCCCTTGCGGACCCGCATGCCGCCGGCGCGCACATAGGCTGCCGCCCGCACTGCAAACGCCGAACCGACCGTCAGGAACGCATACGGCGAACCGGCCCGGCGCAGGCGGTCGACATAGCGTTCCAGATACGCCTCATAGCTGCGGATCGCCCGTTCCTCCTCCGGCGTCGCGCCGGGACGGTGCGAAAACGGAATCGACAGCGCCGATGCCGCAGGATTCCGTTCAAAGCAGCCCCGGACAGCATCAAAGTAGTCCGGTTCCGCAACCGTATCCGCATCGAGAGAGGCCAGAATCACGCGCTCCGCCTGTTCCGCATGGCACGAAGCGATGACGGCGTCCATGCCGAGCTTGCGCGCTTCGCCGACGCCGCCGGTCAGATCCGGGGCGTCGATCCAGAAGAGGTTGCGGCAGGAAAACGCGCCGGACGCCAGCAGCCGGAGCAGTTCTCCCGATGCCGCCTTGACCCGCGACGGCGCGTCGGCCGGATGATTCACGACAAGAAGCACCATATCATCCGCGCCGGGCGCGAGCGACGCCAGCGTGTTGCCGATCTCCTCCAGCTCGTCGCAGGCCGGAATCACCGCGGCGCAACGGAATCCGGCAACGACCGGACCGGGTTCGACCGGCAGCAACCGGCACTTGCGCAAATACTTCTGAAGTTCCCGCTCTTTCAAGGCCGTTTCTCCTCCGGCAGGCGGAAGAACCGGACGAACGGTCCCCCCCTGCGCCGCACCTGCCTCTGCAGAATCCCGGCTTTTCCGAGACTGATCAGAAAAGCGACGGCGAAGAAAAGCAGGCGCCGGAAAATCACTGCCGCACCGCGCCGCGGCAGGTCGCGCAGCCAGGCAAGAAAAAGGCGGAACGGATTGCCCGAAGGCAGCAGCTTCCAGATTTTCCCGAAAGAGGCGCCGGAGTCTTTTCCTTCGGGAAGGCGGTAATGCGCGAAAGCCGCGGGCGGGCGAACCGGCGGAAACGGCGCGATGAACGACGGCAGGGAAACGGACGTCTGTTCTGCCTCGGGCGGTACAGCCGGTTCGGGTTCTCCGGCGATTCCGGGACCGGTATTGTTATCGTTCATCATCAAATCTCCTGGGCAGACGATGTTCAGGTATTTGCAGATAATGACGTGACTCCGCGGTCAATCTTATCTCTCTTCTCGATTGATGCAAGTGTTTTGCAAAAAACATTGCATATCATCAACGCCGACTGCCGCAAAGGAAACGCCTGCATGACCGGTTTCCTGGAGCTTCGGAAGGAATTCCAGAGGGGCGAAAGCCTTCCGCGGAGTCTGCCCGGAAAAGCGCAACAGCCCCAGGAAGATCCGCCGCATGGCGCGTTCCCTTCCGAAAACACGATCCTTATGCACGTTCATGCAACAGGCCGGCCGGGAATTCCATCCGAATCGCCGATTCGGTTTGTGAACTTCGCCGCCTTAGAGCTTATTCAGGGATAAGCTCTTACTCCTGCACCAGCTCGCCGAAGAGCGAAACGCTTCCGGCACGCGTGATTTTCACCCTTCGCAGCGTCCCCGCCTCCAAATCCGGCTCCGGCAGAAAATGGATCACCCGATTCGTCCCGGTGCGTCCGCTCCAACGCTCCGGATTGCGCGGGCTCGTCCCTTCCACCAGCACCTCCTGCACCGAACCGACCTGCCGCCGCAACGCCGCTTCGACCCGCGTCTTCAAATCGGCGAGCAGCAGCGCATTGCGCTCCTCCTTCACCTCCTGCGGCACCGAATCCTCCTGCGCCGCCGACTTCGCCCCGGGACGCGGCGAATACTTGAAGATGAAGCTGTTGTCGAACCCGATCTCATTCATCAGCTCCCGGGTCAGGCGGAAATCCTCATCGCTCTCCCCCGGGAAACCGACGATCACATCGGTCGAAAACGTCACATCCGGCATGGCCGTCCGCAGCGCGGCGGCCACCGCCCGGTAGCCGTCCGCCGTATACTGCCGGTTCATCGCCGCCAGAATGCGGTCCGAACCGGATTGCAGCGGCAGGTGAATATTGTGACAGACCGTCCGGCTTTGCGCAATCGCCGCAATCAGCCGGTCGTTGAAATAGGTCGGATACGGCGAAGTGAAGCGAATCCTCAGCAGGCCCGGAATCCGGTCGAGCTCTTCCAGCAGCTCCGCGAACGGCGAAACTCCCGCCGGCGGAGGATTCACGTTCCCGCCCCACCCGTAAGCCGCCACATTCTGCCCGAGCAGCATGATCTCCTTCGCGCCGCCCGCAACCAGTTCGCGCGCCTCGGCAACCACATCCGCCGGCTCCCGGCTGATCTCCCGGCCCCGCACATACGGCACAATGCAGTAACTGCAGAAGCGGTTGCAGCCGCGCGTGATCGCAATCTGAGCCTTGAAATTCATCCCGTCCCCTTCCGGCCGGTAATGACTGCCCATCCCGGTCAGCACATCCGCCGATTCCGTGATCGACGCAACCTGCCGCCGGTCGGCACGGATCGACTCGATCAGCGGCACAAGCGTGTGAAGCTGCCCGGTGCCGAGCACGAAATCAAGGTGCGGCAGCTCGTTCAGCAGTTCGTTCCCGAGCCGCTGCGCCATGCAGCCGAGCGCGCCGATCACCAGCTCCGGTTTTCGCGCCTTGAGCTTCCGCATATAACCGATTTTGCCCTTCGCCTTGCGTTCGGCCTGCTCGCGGACGCTGCAGGTGTTGAAGAGCAGCACATCCGCCGCCTCCTCCGAATCGACCATCACGTGACCGGCTTCGGTCAGCATTCCGGCCAGCGCTTCGGAGTCGCGCTCGTTCATCTGGCAGCCGTAAGTTTTGATATGGATTTTCATGGGATATTCAAGGTCAGGTTGTCGCGGTGAATCACTTCCTCATCCACATTCGGCCCCAGAATCGTGTGGACCTGCGCCGACCCCCGGCCGCAGATCTGCAGGCAGTCGGCCGCATCGAAGTTGACCAGCCCGCGCGCGAACGGAACGCCGTCCGGACCGGAAATCTCGACCGTGTCCCCGCGCTTGAACGCACCCGACACAAACTTCACCCCCGAAGGCAGCAGACTGCGCCCCTGCTCCCGGACCGCCTTCGCCGCCCCCTCATCGACCAGCAGAGAGCCGGAAACCCGGCTGAAAAAACTGATCCAGCGCTTGCGGCCCGGAATCCGGCGGGCCCGCGGCAGAAATACCGTGCCGATGTCCTCCCCGGCCAGAACCTTTTCGAGCGCCCCCTTCTCGCGGCCGTCCGCGATCCAGAGATACTCGCCCGCGGCGGTCACAATCTCGGCGGCGTGCAGCTTCGAACTCATCCCGCCGATCGAAAACTCCGAATTGTCGGTGCCTCCGGCCATCGCACGGACCGATTCGGAAAGCTCCTTCACCACCGAAATCCGCTTCCCGAGCGTGCCGTCCTCATTGCGTTCGCGCAACCCCTGCTCGGTGGTCAGGATCACCGTCAGCCGGGAATCGGTAATCGAGGCGAGCATGCCGGCCAGCGTGTCGTTGTCGCCGAACTTCAGCTCGCTGACCGACACCGAGTCGTTTTCATTCACGATCGGCAATACGCCGGCATCCCAGATCGCATTCACGCAGTTCATCACATTCAAATAACGCTCGCGGTTCCGCAGATCGGCGGCCGTCAGCAGCAGCTGCGCGGTTTTGAAGCCTCGCTTGCGGCACTCCGCGTCATAGATCGCCATCAGTCGGCTCTGGCCGATGGCCGCCAGCGCCTGTACCTGCGCCAGCTCCTTCGGACGCCTCTTGAGCTCAAGGGCCCGCATCCCCATGCCGACCGCGCCGGAGGTCACGAGCAGAACCCGTTTGCCCGCCCGCCGCAGAACGTCGATGCCGGAAACCAGCTCGGCAATCGCCTCCTGACTCGTCAACAGCCGCGTTCCGGCCTTGACCACCACCTGACGGGCGCTCTTCAGGAGCTCCCGCCGCACCGCAAGATTGTTCTCATCCATGATTGTTCCAGATTGAAATCGTTGATAAATCGCGGGTAATATACACCTTCAACGCACGACTTTCAACAGCCGGTAGCGGCCGCTCCCCGGAACCGGCACGAAAAGAAGCTTTTCTCTTTTCAGGAGCTCGAGAAAATGCAGCGTCAACTGCTCGTTCTCCCGGTCGAAATCCGAAATCGGGTCCGGGTTGCGCGGAGATTCGCCGCCGACCAGAATCACGATGTAATCGACTCCGCCCCGCACAAGCTCGCCGTACGCCTCTTCCGGCGATCCCGGAACCGGCGTGAAAAACGCCTCCTGGAAGAACGGGGTGCCCAGCACGCAGCGGCGCGGCATGTAAAGTCCCCGGCGGTCGAACACCAGCATGACCTTCGCCTCCTCCGGAAGCGTGCGGCCGATATAGTCGAGCAGATTCGCATACTCCTTTTCCCGGTCCGCAAAACGCAGAAAGTCGGCGGGCGCCTGCCGGGCGACCGGCATGGAGCGCCAGGCGTAATAGAAATTTTTCCAGACCTCGGGCTGAAACGACAGAAGCGTCGCCGCCGCAATGACGGCCAGGGCCGCATTGCGCCACCGCACCGGCAGCCAGGCCAGACCGGAGGCCGCCAGAAACAGGACCGGAAAGAAAAGCGGCAGGATAAAACGCGCCTGCTGCGAACTCACGCACCAGTACAGGTAAAAGAGAACGCCCCCGGCCGCCGCCCAGAGAAACGCCAGTCCCTTCCGGCGGAAACGCCGCGCCGCCCAATACCAGGCGAACGCGCCGATTGCCAGCATCACCGGGAATTGCCAGCCGAGCACATAACCGTCATAAATCTCCCTCCGGTAAGCGACAATAATCCACGAGGAGAAGAAACTCCCGATGCCGGCCAGCCCGAACCGGCTGGTTCCCAGCAGAGAATGGTAGACCTCCACGGCGGCGGCCGGAGCGGCCGGGTCGATATATGCCGCCCCGAACGGATAGAACGGATTCCCGGTCGCCAGCAGCGGCCGCAGGTAAAACGGAACCGCCGCCGCCAATCCCGCCGCCGCAAACCAGGCAAAGGCGAAACCGGCCCGCCTGCGCGGCACCCGGTCGAACGCCAGAACGCAGAAGAAGAGGCAGAGCAGCGCGAGAGAGGCCGCGCCTCCGGTCAGCTTCACCGCCGCCGCCATGCCGGCAAAGAAACCGGTCAGCAGCGCCAGCGGCAGCAGCCGGCCGCGAAACACGCGGACCGCCTGCGCCCCGGCCAGCAGATTCAGCAGGATGAACGGCTCCAGGTAAACCTCGCGCCACATGCCGCCGGTCAGCGGGGAGAGCAGAAACGCGGCGGTGAGGACCAGCGCCGTCTTCCGGCCGAAGCGGAGCAAAAGCAGATAAATCCACGGAACCGCAATCAGGCAGCAGCCCAGCACCAGCAGCCGCGGAAAATTCACTCCGCCGAGCCGGACGCCCCAGAGCATCAGGAAGTGCGGCATCGACGACAAAGCCGAATAAGGGTTGTCCGCAACCACCGCCGTGGACCCCTGCTCCAGATACCGGTACATCAATGCGACCTGATAGGACTGCTCATCCCACGAAAACGGCGGGACGAAGGCCGGAGCGGCGGTGATCCCGGCCAGAATCAGCACGCCTCCCCAGAGGACCCACTCCTCCCGGCCGAAGCCAGCCGCTCTCCGCGCCAGGCGGCAGGTGCCGTAAACGGCCGGAACAGCCGCAGCCCCGTACAGAACTCCGGCCGGAAGATGAATGACGGCATAATCCCCCAGCCGGAAAACGACCGCCAGCAGATCGAGTCCGGCGACCAGTGCAAGAAGCCCGCTCCCCGGATGCGCATCCTTCCGGCATCCAAGCTTCTCCAGCAGCAGGCAGCCGATCCCGTAAGCGGCAAGCAGCAGAATCAGAAACGCCGCCGCCGGCTCATACCATGCGCCCTGCATGGCTGCAATCAATTCGTTCAGAGTCATTTCCGCAATTCCTCCAGAAACGTCCGCAGTTCAAGCGGGCTGTCATCCAATATCTGGTTCCGGAGCAGATACGGAAACTCCTCCGGACGCAGCCCTTTCCGGGTCATCAGCTCAAGCCAGCGCTCTTCGAGGCGCCCGGCCTCTTCCCGGCGCCCCAGATGTTCAAGCACGCTCTGCCAGAGCCGGAGATTCACCGCGCTGCGCGGAAAATTTTTCTGCTCCGCTTCGAAATACGGCAGAGCGGCTTCCGGCTGCCCGGAGGCCGCCAATGCCCGCGCCATTCTCCCGAAGCTGTGCGAATAGGAGGAGAGCCGGCACTCCGCCGGAATTCCGGCAAGCGTCGCCGCCGCCGGGCGCGGGTCCTGAAAATCGAAAAGCTCCACGCCCGACAGCGTATACAGATTTTCCGCAGTCGGCCGGATCTCCACGCTGCGCTCCAGATCGCGCCGGGCCGTCGCCGGGTCCCCGTCCAGCAGAGCGAGCTTTCCGCTGCGGCAATACCATCCGCCGGCAAAATTCACCCCGAACAGAACCAGCGCCCCTCCCCACAGAAGCGCGGCCGGAGCAAAGCGGCTCCAGGCTGGAGGCACGGCCCGGACCCGCCTGACGCCAACCGCCAGCAACACCCCGGTCAGCAGTGCAAAAAGACCGCCGGCCAGCGGTGTGGCCAGCAGCACATCAAGCTGCCCGTGCAGCAGCAGCACAGCCCAGCACCAGGCGACCGGCAGAATCAGTTCGTCTCCCCGGCGGCGGCGGATCATTCCCCGGAAACCGGCGGCAAGGGTCAGAATGCCCCAGACAATCCCGAACAGCCCGAAGCCGCACCAGTAAAAAAGCAGTTCGTTATGCGGATGCGGATGCCGGTCCGCCGCGAAATCCGAATCGAAATAGGAAACCGGCAAATAAGGGGCGATCTCCCCCTCGAACCGGGAAGGTCCCACTCCCAGCAGCAGACGTTCTTCGCCAAGAGCGATCGCTCCCTGCCAGACCATCAGCCGGTTTTCCTGCGGCAGCCGGTCGGCCGGATACCCCGAACGCAAGCTGAGATAAACCGTACAGCCCAGAACCGCCGCCGTGAGAACCGTCGCGACGGCAACCGGCATCCGCCATTGCCGATGCCGGTGAAGCAGAGCCGCCCCGCCGAGCAGAACCGCGGCGCAAAACGTGCTGAACAGCGTCCCGCGGGAAGCGTAGTGCGGAATCAGCAGGAACTGTCCCCCCGCAAGTCCGAAAGCCAGCAGAAAACCAACGGCCAGGCGAAAACGCGCCGGCAGAAAAAACGCGAGCGACGGGATGGAGATCACCAGAAGAGTCCAGTTCCAGTTCCAGTTGCCCGCAAGACCGGTTGCCGGTAAACCGGCGGCCAGTTCGCGCAGGGAGATCGCTGCGGAGGCCAGAAACAGAACCAGCAGAAAACAGGGAAGCCGCCGCCGGATCTCCCGCGCCAGCACCAGACCCGCCAGCGGAAAGACAAAATAAAAAAGACCGTTCAGAAAATGGCCGGAATTCCAGCCGAAAGAAACCTGCTGGAGCAGGAGCACCACCATACCGATTCCGGCCAGAAGCAGGAAAAGCCGGAACAGGAGATCCCTGCCGCCCATGCGCAGCAGGGTCGGCAGAAAACAGAGCACCGGCCCGAGCCCCAGCAATGCAAGGACAGAAAAATCCACTCCGGCAACCTCGCCGAAGAGCGGCACCGTCACCGCCGCCGTCTTCCACCAGGCAAGCGGAAACTGCAGCAGCAGCGCCGACAGCAGCAACACCGCGCTCCAGCCCGGCAGAGATTCAGCTTTCAATCGGGTCATTCTTCCGCCACCACTCAGAAATCACAAAAAAGGGCAGGGTTGCACACCCCGCCCTTTTCATTACGAGCGAATCACAAAATTACTTGGTAGCGCCATCCCACGTGCCATTCGGCTCAATGGAGATGGTGTAACCACGATTGGCATTGGAATACCACTTGACGGTGCTGAAACCATTGACGTTGCCGCCGAGGAACAGGATGTTGCCGTAATCGGAGTGGTTCGGCGAATTGCCGTTACGCTTGGTGCTGCCGCTGCCGTTATCAGCCATGTCGGCCGCGACGCCGGAGTCGGAACGGCCGAACTTGGCCGAGTCGCCGAGCATCATGTTCGGGCTGTAGGCGTAGTCAATCGTATCGCTGTTGAGCTTGGCAGTGCCGGTCTGGGCGCTGGTGGTCGAAGACGGGCAGAGGAACACGGCATAATCGGTCAGAACGCCGGACGCGCGCAGCTCTTCAAAACCATTATCCCCAGTATTCCCCTTGGGATTTCCCTTCTCGGGAAGACGGCTGTCGAAATCGCCCGCATACTGCGCAAGGGCCAGACCGATCTGCTTCAGATTGCTGGTGCAGGCAATACGGCGGGCGCGTTCGCGCGCCTGGTTCAGAGCCGGCAGCAGCATGCCCGCCAGAATCGCGATGATCGCGATCACGACGAGGAGTTCGATCAGGGTAAACCCACGACTTTTCTTCATTTCCTTTTATCTCCTTTAGATGTTATTTCAGATCTCGAACCCGTCCTTGAAACGCCAATAATTAGAAAGACGAGTTCTCGCTCGTTACATATATTTTAGCAAAGAATTGTGAAATATGCAAGAGTGTTTCAGTTTTTTTTTCATTTTTTTCCTGAAAAACAGCGTTCCACGGTAAGAAATCGAAAATTAACCGCCCAAACTCGCATTTCTTTCGTCCGACCGGAAAATTCCCGGTTTTCACCGGTCGAAGCATGAAACCGTTTCCGTTACATTTCTTCATAAATTGGTCCGGATCAGTTCGGAATAACCGAGCTCCGACGGGAGTGCGGCGTAAAGGTCCGCCAGCCGCCGCTTCTTCAGTTCCGGAAACGTCTCCTCCTCCTGGTGCTTCAAATAACCGAGCTCGAACAGCAGTTCATCCGAATAGCCGTTCAGGAGAAGACGCAGATCCCCCTCGAAGGTCGGGTCGATCACCCGCAGCAGCGGCCCCAGGCTCGTCGTGCAGTTGCGCGTGATGCTGTTGTAGAACTCCGGATGCCGGGAGAGCGAGTCGGCCCGCAGAATCACATAGTCCAGCAGCTCCCGCGCCTGCGCCGGAGTCGCGTTGGTGCGGTAGAGATAGAGCTCTTCATGGCGGTAATCGGTCCGCAGCTTGAACAGATCCTCCTCCGTCGCCAGAATCATCAGAATCTCATACTGATGATAGAGGCCGGGAAGGAATCCCTGCTCCACCCCTTCCGGCAGGCGCGTCTCCATCGAAACGGCCAGATAGCGCCCGTCGGCAAAACCGAACGAGAGCATGGTGTGCGCAATCGCCTGCAGCCCGTCCCAGTGAGACACTGCGACATCCACCGTCCGCACGGTGGACGGATCGATGCAGAAATCGGTGTAACGGATATCGTAATCGTCCACGCTGCGGTAATGAAAATCCCTGACATTGTGCAGCATCACCCGGCTGCCGACAAACTCGACGGTCGGCGCGCGGCCCCACGGCTTCTGCCAGACCACATCGGCAAACATCCGTTCCGGCGTCATGGCCAGAAAAGCGCCGATCACCGCCAGCTCGACCGCCCCGACCGCCGCCAGGAAACGGCGCCGGCGCACGGAGATCAGCCAGAAGGCCAGAAGCGTCCCGGCGAAAACAGCCACGGAAGCACCGGACCAGTGGAACGCATAATACACCGCACCGACGCACCAGAGCCACGCCCCCAGCAGAAGAAGATACAGCGGCCCCCAGACCAGAAATGCGTGGAGCCGCGATCTCCCGAACAGCACCCGAATCCGCTTCCACCAAGAGACCGGGGCTCCGCTTTCCGGAACCGGCCTACTTTCGGGACAGTTCTTCATCTTCATTCCCCACTTTTCCCGGAAATTTCGGCAATTCGACCTTCAGCTCCGGAAACTGCCGCAGATGTTCGATCAGAATCCGCCGCAGCTCCTGAATCGCCAGGGGGTTGACCTGTACGCTGTGGCCGGATTTGACCACCAGCTCGCTCGCGGCGCCGTCCAGATGGCTGGAAAGATACGGCACGACTCCGTCGCTGCCGCCCGGCACGCCGTCCTCTTCCCGGTTGCCGATGATCGAATGGTAAACGACGCCCGGCGCAAACGGCAGGCTGCTCAGCAGCTTCAAGGTCCCGTTGTTCGGGTCGAGATTATCGATGCCGGTCGCGAACTTCGCGTCGTGCGGCATGAAAACCCCCTGATTCATCAGGGTCTTGATGATGCCGTCCCCGCGCGTCACGAGCGAAACCGGCAGCTCCACCATCTGCGAACCGATCCGGCCGATCCAGCTGTGCGCATAATCCGAACCGCGGTGCGGCACGGCGAGAAAAACCACGCGCTTCACAAACGGCAGCGCCTCGAAGGAGAACATCTCATCCAGAAACTCCCGCTGCTCCGGTTTCAGGTTCCGGAGAATTTCATCGGCCTGCTCCCCGAACAACCGCCCGACCAGATCTTCGCCTGAATTCATGACCATCGTCTTGGCAACCAGCCCGCCCATCGAATGGCCGACCAGCACCATGCGCGAAAACATCGTGGTCGGCCGCCCCGAGGCGCTCAGCCGTTCCGCTTCGAGCTGCAGGTCCTCGCGGAGCATCCTGGCCGAAAACAGCACCGGATTCCCGCTCGAATAAGTGAACCCCCAGAACTGATAATACTTCCGCAGCACCGGGTCGCTCTGCAGGGTGTTGATCATCTGCATCCAGGTGCGGATGTTCGACATGAGACCGTGCACCAGCACCACCGGAATCCGGTCGTCACGGAACGGTTCGAGCATATAAAGCCCCTGCATCTGCCGCGTCTCCTCCGGCTTGAGCATATAAGTCAGATAATCGAACGGCAGCGGATTGCGCACCATATAGGCCAGCGGAGTCGAGAAATCAAGTTCGAGCGGAAGCGAATATTTGCCGATCCTGACCGTCTCCCGGTTCCGGGAGTCGAGGAACGACAGCCGCGCCGTCAGCTGGCCGCCGCCTTCGTTGTCGAAATTGATCATCAGCGTGCCGGGCAGCGTCTGCTGCTGGGCGAACCGGGTCCGGTCTTCCTCCACCGCGTCGATCGCCTCTTCGGAGACCTGACAGATCAGGGGCGCGCCGATCCCGAAGCTCCGGCTCACATGGGTCAGATTTTTCGTGCGGAAATCGGCGCAGAGCAGAAATTCCGAAAAACTCTTCGGTTCAAGCGGCAATTCGTAACGCGGCGGCAGGAACGTGACGCGCTGGCCGCCGGCCGTGTTCAGCGAAAACGACGACTTCAGCTGAAGTCCGCGCTCCTGAAGATAATCGAAGATCTCCGCGATGGCGATATTGTAGATCCGCATCATCAGCAATCGCTCGGCATTGTACGGTTTCAAGTCGGGCTGATCCAGCACCGACAGATAGCCGTAACTGTAAAGCGCGGCCGAAAGATGAAAACGCACCGCCAGGTCGGGATCGCTTCTCTCACGCAGCCCGAGATTCAGCGCACAGTCCGCCAATGCGGCCAGATACTCGGGCCGCGGCTCCGAGCGGAACAGCTTTTCGAGCTCCCCGATCAGCTCCAGCGGCCGCTCGTCGTAGGTCTCTTCCAGCAGGAAGTTGCCGAGCAGGTTGTAGGTATCCTGCGTGATCCCCTTGGCGGTGACCGGGGCGCCGTATTCCGCCCGCCCCGCGGCGCCGACCCGGGTCACGCCGATTTCGCCGGCACAGCCGGCCAGCAGCAGGACGGCGGCGGCGAGCGCCGCCGGACGCAGCCGGTTCCGTACGTTCATTCCTCCACCTCCTTCCGGCTTCCGGATGCGCCGCCCCAGGCGTGGTAGATCTGGGGGACCAGGTATTTGATCACCGACGCCGCCGGGAGCGCCAGAATCATGCCGGGAATCCCGGCGAAAATCGCGCCGAGCAGCACGACGATAATCGTTTCAAGCGTGGTGAGCCCGAGCGATTCCCCGATCACCGCCGGATACAGGATGAACTGCTCGATGACCCCGTTGTAAATCAGGTAGGCGGCGATGATCCCGGCCAGCTGCACGCCGCTCACCGAAGAGCCGCCGACCGCCAGCGTAATCAGCACCGTCACCAGCGCGGACAGGATCGGCCCGATATACGGCAGCAGAATGCCGCAGCCGGCCAGCAGCCCGAGAACCGGAAAGTATGGAACGCCGAGAAAAAAGAAGCAGGTCGTGTAAACCGTCGCATCGACCACCATCAGAGTCAGATAACCGCGCACCCAGACCCGGAGCTTGTTGATGACTTCACCGATGATGCGCTGCGCTTCGGCGATCGTCTCCGGACTCGCCCCCGGCAGCCAGTTGCCGTTGAACACGGTCCGCACCAGATACTCGCTCTGCCGCTTCCGGCTCGGATCGTCGCCGGGACCGCAGAACTCCGCCAGCTTCATCAGGAACAGCAGGAAGAAGAAGATCGCCAGCAGCAGATCTGCCAGAATCACGCCGATCGTACCGATCACCCCGGCGGTGAAGGAAAAAAGGCCGCCGGTCCGCTGCAGCAGATAGCCGGCCAGCTCGCGCTGCGCCGATTCGTCGTGCAGAATCCGGCTGATCTGGTCGAGCCCCCATTTGACGAGCGGAAGATTCTCGAAACGCTCGCGCAGCCGTTCGAGGTAGACCTGCCCCTGCGCGATCAGCTTCCCGGCCCCGGTATCCCAGATGCCGTTGCCGGAGGCCGCCGGAAGCGCCGGCTCCGGGCCGGGAACGGCCGGTTCCGGCAGCGGCTCGCGGACGGCGGGAATGTCGTCGAGCGCGGTTTCGGCGCTCTCGACGATATGAGTACGCGTCCACCCCTTCAGATTCTGAAAATAATGATTGGTAAGGGCAGAAATCCCGCTCAGCAGCAGAATCGCGAAAATCAGCATGACGCCGCAGGTCAGCGCAACCGCCTGCGTGATGAGCTTGTGCTCCCGCCGTTTGTCCTCCTCCCCGGGCGAAGGCGGACCGGTCCGGCGGCGGCGCTGAATCCCCTCGGCAAGCCGCTGAAGCGGCGAAAACAGAAAATCGCCCGCCCGGAACAGCAGGTAGCCGACTCCCTTGCGCTGCCGCAGCCGCCGCTCGAAGTATTTCTCGAGCGGCAGCATGACATAGGCGGCGATCAATCCGAAAATCACGGACCGGAGCAGCGTCGCGGTCAGGATAAAAACGGCGATCACGATCAGCGCCACCAGCACGCCTGCGCCGGAACGCAGAATCCGCGCCCGGCGCAGCTGCGACTCGACGACTTCCCCGCGCATCTCCGCCATCTCCTTCCCGGAGAAGCCAAGCTTCCGGCCCAATTCCTCAATCAGTCCGGCGCTCTCCGGCAGGCTGTCGTTGCTCGCGGCCAGAATCAGAAGCGACCGGATCAGCCGCTCGCGTTCCTCTTCGGAATACTCCCGGAACAACGGCGCGGCCTCATCGGCCGTGACAAGCGGGCTCTGTCGCATTTCGGCGATCACCCGTTCGATCTTGACCGGAGAAAACTCATCCGCCAGCAGCCGCCGGAACGCATCGGCCTTCCGCTCCGTCATCGGCCCGTCGCTCTCCATGACCGTGCGGACCAGCGAAAGCACCATGCGGCGGCAGGCGAGCTCCTCGCGGCTGACCTCCTCGGCGCCCTCGCCGCCGAAAAAGGCGACGGCACGGGCAAAATTCCGGCGCAGCGAACGCTCCACGCGAACGCCGAACTTCAACGACCCCGGAATTTTCGAGAAATCAACCATCTTTCCGCTCTCCGCGGTGGATGCGAAACCGGCGCCGCCGGCCGCAGGCCATCAATGAATCCGCACGTCGCGGTGGCCGGGAACGACTTCCCCGATCACCCCGGCGGTAAAACCCTTGCCGCGCGCGATCTCAAGCGCCTGGTCCACCGCCTTCGGCGGAACGAACCAGACCATGCCGACGCCCATGTTGAACACGCGGTACGCTTCGACCGGGTCGACATGCCCCTTCTCGACCAGCACCTTGAATACCGGCGGAATCGGCAGAACATCGGTGCGGAACACCACCGACACATCGTCCGGCAGAATGCGCGGAACGTTGTCGTAGAGTCCGCCGCCGGTGATGTGCGCGATGCCGTGGAGCGGCAGATCCGCATCCTGCGCCGCCCGGATCGCCGGGTAGTAGCAGATGTGCGGCTTCAGCAGCGCTTCGCCGACCGTCTCGCCAAGCTCTTCCAGATAGGTCTTGACCGTATAACCGCACTGCGAGAAAAAGATGTTGCGAGCCAGACTGAAGCCGTTGGTGTGCAGTCCGTTCGAACCGAAACCGATCGCAACGTAGCCCGGACGAATCTTCTCGCCGGTGATCATCTTCGACTTCTCGACCACGCCGGTGATGACGCCGACCAGGTCGAAATCATTGCCGTACATGCCGGGCATTTCGGCGGTTTCGCCGCCGAGGACCGCGCAGTTCGCCGCCTTGCAGGCATCGGCGATTCCGGTCAGCACATGCTCGTAGAGCGGGCTGCGGAGCTTGCCGATCCCGATATAGTCGAGGAAATAGAGCGGTTCGGCGCCCTGCACGGAAATGTCGTTGATGCAGTGGTTCACGATATCGTGGCCGACCGTGTCGTACTTCTCCATCATCATGGCGATCATGAGCTTCGTACCGACACCGTCGATGCTGGCGACCAGAACCGGCTCTTTGTACTTCGAGAGATCGAGCTGGAAGAGACCGCCGAAACCGCCGACCGGAGCGAGCATCTCGGGCCGCCGCGCTTCGGCGAACTTCTTCTTGACCTGGTCCAGTAGTGACGTCGCCAGGTCGATATCCACGCCGGCAGCCTTGTATAAATCGCTCTTCACCTTTTCGCTCATATGAATTTCCTCGGAAGTATTAAAAAAAACGTATTGTAAAAATCCCTTTTTTACATTTCGGGAATATACATGCCAAACGGCCCGATTACAAGTTCCAGAAGCGCTTGACGCCGGAATAGGAGATCCGCTCCGCGAGAGACATGGCGATCTCTTCCGGCATCTGGCCGCGCTCGACCATGCCGCCGAGAACATCCGCGAGTACGCGGCGGAACATTTCGAAGCGCGAACCGTAGCTCAGCAGCTTGCGCGAATCCGAAACCATGCCGGCGTAATTCGCCAGCACGTCGATCGAACCGACATATTCGAGCTGCCGGCGCATGCCGATCGGCGTGTCGTTCAGCCACCAGGCCGCACCGAGCGAAACCGTCGCTCCGAAAGCGCGGGTCAGCGTAGCAAGCGTCATCTGATGGATCGCGTCCATGCAGTAGAGCACGACCTTCAGCCGCCCGTCGAAACGGTTCAGGAAGCGGACCAGCGACGGCGTGTAGTCGATGAAATGGCTCGACACATCGCCGCCGACGTCGGGGCCGAGCTTTTCGTAAAGCGAGTAACGGACATCGCGCACCGCGCCGATATGAAGCTGGGTCACCCAGCCGGTCTCCGCATTCAGTGCGGCGGCTTCGGCCATGAAGGTCCCCATGTAGCAGTCGATCTCGGCCTGGGTCAGCTCCTTGCCGGCCAGCGCCTTCCGGAACGTCTCGTCCACATTGCCGAACGTGCAGTCGGCGTAAACCGGATACTCGAGCCCGTGATCGCTCGCCCGGCAGCCGTTCGCGGCAAAGTGCGCGTGCGACAGCTTCATCGCCGCAAGCATATCGTCGAAGCTCTCGACCTTCATGCCGAACCGCGCTTCGACCTGACGGATGTAGTCGCGCCAGCCGGGTGCGAAGATTTTCATCGCCTTGTCCGGACGCCAGGTCGGGCGCACCAGCACCCGGCCGACCGCCTCGTTGACCTGCTTGTGATACTCGAGCGTATCGATCAGGTCGTCGGTCGAGCTCATGACTTCGACATTCAGCGGCCCGGTCAGCAGCGCCTGCGGCCGGAAGGCGTCGGTGGCCAGCTTCGCATTGACCTCGTTCCAGATCTTCTCGCCGGTCGCTTCGGAAAGCTGTTCGGCGATGCCGAAGTAGTTCTTCAGGTCGAGATGGACCCACTCATAGACCGGATTCCCCGCCAGCTCCGGAAAAACCGCGGCCATGGCCAGGAATTTCGCCTTCGGTTCGGCGCAGCCGGTGATCAGGTCTTCGGGCACGCCGCGCTTGCGGAGCATCTCCCAGACGTAATGGTCGGTTGCGGCGAACAGCTGCCAGGCGTCCCGGTAGTTGTCGTTTTCCGCAATCTCCTTCAGATTCGCGTGGTTGTGCGGGTCGACGACCGGAAGATCCTTGATCGATGCAAAAATGCGCTTGCCGGTCTCATTCGAAATCAGGTAATCGGCATCCAGAAAAGCCATGATTCTCCATCTCCTTATTTATTCACGATTCTGCCACAGAATGAAAATCACACATTGACCGAGTCGGCGGCGGCGGCGGAAAGCTCTTTCCCGTACCGCTCCAGAATCGGCCGGATCTCCTCCGCGAGGAACTCCTGCACCTGCTGCGGCGCGCGGCCGACGAAGGTCGCCGGGTCGAGCAGCGAATCGAACTCGTCCCGGATGCAGTTGAACGCCGGATCGCTTTTCAGCCGTTCGAGCAGGTCGTTGTCGGCCCCCTCCTCCTTGACCCGGCGCGCCGCCGCCATCGAATGGGTCCGGATCACCTCGTGCAGCTCCTGCCGGTTGCCTCCCTTCTTCACGGCGGCCATCAGCAGATTTTCGGTCGCCATGAACGGCAGTTCGGCCTGGATGTGCTTTCTGATCACGTTCGGCCAGAGCTGGAGGCCGTCGGTGATGTTGATGAGCAGCGACAGGATGATGTCGACCGTCAGGAACCCTTCGCCGAGAATGATGCGGCGGTTCGCGGAGTCGTCCAGCGTCCGCTCGAACCACTGGGTTGATTCGGTCATCGCGGCATTACCGGGCAGGTTCATGACATAACGCGCCAGAGAACAGACCCGCTCGCTGCGCATCGGATTGCGCTTGTAAGCCATGGCGGAGGAACCGATCTGCTTCTTTTCAAACGGTTCCTCGACTTCTTTCAGGTTCGCGAGCAGCCGGATGTCGGTCGCCATCTTGGCCGCCGACTGGGCAATGCCGGAGAGGATCGACATGACGAAATAGTCGATCTTGCGCGTGTAGGTCTGCCCGGAGACCGCGATCACCCGGTCGAACCCCATTGCGGCCGCGACCGACTTCTCAAGCTCCCGGCACTTCGCATGGTCGCCGTCGAAGAGCTCGAGGAAGCTCGCCTGCGTCCCGGTCGTGCCTTTCACGCTGCGGAACGGCAGCTCCTCGATCTCGCGCTCCAGCCGCTCGAAGTCGAGCATGAAATCCTGAAGGTAGAGGCTGAAACGCTTGCCGACCGTGGTCAGCTGCGCCGGCTGGTAGTGCGTGAAGCCGAGCGTCGGCAGCGCCTTGTTGCGCTCGCAGAAGGCGGCCAGCTGATCCATGAGCTTCAGGAGCTTGCCGCGCAGGACCTTCATCCCCTCGCGCATCTGGATGAGCTCGGTGTTGTCGGTCACGAAGCAGCTCGTCGCCCCGAGATGGATGATCGGCATCGCATCGGGGCAGGATTCGCCGAACACATGGATATGGCTCATGACGTCGTGCCGCAGTTCCTTCTCCTTCGCCGCGACGCGGTCGAAATCGATATCCTCAAGGTGTTCGGACATCTGTTTGATCTGCCCGTCCGTAATGGCCAGTCCGAGCTTCTGCTCGCACTTCGCAAGCTCGAGCCAGAGCCGCCGCCAGGTTGAATGCTTGAACTGCGGCGACCAGATGTAGCTCATTTCTGCACCGGCGTAACGGTCGGTCAGCGGACTGGAATAGACATTGTGATTCACGAACACTTCTCCCTTCACCATGCGGCTTCAAACTGAAAATCACGCTTATTTATAAAATCGGAGTTGACTTCACTCGAAACAAAGCTTATTATAATTTAAGTCACAAATGCCGTTTTGGCAAGGAAAGAAATGGTAAATTATCTATGAATGCAACTCGTTTCGGCCTGATCCTCAAGGTAAACGATCTTGATGCGTGCCGAATCTTCTACCGCGACCTTCTCCAGCTCGGCGAACCGGTCCTCGACAGCACGTTCGCCGTGGTCTTCCATCTGACGGAGGAATTGGCCCTGACCCTCGAAAAAAGCGCGGCCGGTTATCTCGAACACGCCTCGGCCGCTTCGACCTTCTCCTTCGCCGTCCCCGACCTCGAAGCGTTCGCCTGCCGGCTCGACGACTGCGGTTATCCGCTCGAAAAAGACCCGATCCGCATCGGCATCATCGAGTACCGCCGGGGAACCGATCCGGAAGGAAATCCGTTTCTCGTTTTTCAGGAATAACAGGCCGCGGAACTCGATGGCAAGGCGAAGCGCCTCCTCCGAGTCGCGCGGCGCATGGGTGTGCGGCATGAGATTCCGAACCGTTATTCCGGGATGATCAACTGCTGGCCGACGCGCAGATTTCCGCTGCCGGTCAGGTGGTTCGCTTCCATGATCTTCGGGTATTTCGAGGCGGTTCCGTAAAACCGCTGCGCGATTTTGCCCGGCGTATCCCCCTGACGCACGGTGTAGGTGCGGGGGCCGGAGGATACGGACGGCGACGGCACGGAGGCCGGAGCGCCGTTCAGCAGCTCCGCAATCTTCCGGTTCTGGTTCTGGATGTAACGCTTCAGCTGGTCGTTCGTCCGGCGCAGCTGACGGTTCTCCGCCGCAAGCACTGCGACCGGCACCACCGGCAGCGGCTCGCCGGAGAGCTCTTTCAGCAGTTTGGCGCGAACCAGCTGCCGGTAATGCTCGACCGTGGCCCGGTCCGCCGCATCCTCCGGCACCAGGCGCAGATACTCTTCGTAGTGGTAAAGCGCGGAGGTCGGGTTGCCGAGCGTTTCGTCGTAAAGGCTGGCCAGCGCCAGATGACCCGGCGCGGAGTCCGGAACCCGCTCGAGATAACGCCGGAGATATCCCTCCGCCTCCACCGGATTCCCCTCGGAACGCAGTTGAGCCGCCTTCAGATAAAGCGGATGCTTCTCCGGTTCGGAGGGGCTGCAGCCCGCCGGAAACAGTCCGGCGAAGATCAGAAGCGGCAGCAGGAGCGGCAGGACCGTCGTTTTCATGTTCACCTCATCCATTGTCTCAGCACGGCGAGGCCGCAGACCGCGGCGGTTTCGAGCCGCAGCACATAGGGGCCGAGATTCAGCCCGCGCACGCCGGCCTCCCGCATCGCCGATTCCTCTTCTTCCGTAAAACCGCCTTCGGGGCCGACGAACCAGGCGAAGTCGCCGTCCGCCGCGACCGCCCGCTCCGCGGAACGGACGGCGCCGAAGAAAGCGCTCACCCCGCCGCGCCGGACCTCCTCCAGCGCGGCCGCCAGCGGAACCGGAGGCACGATGCGGGGCAGAAACGGGTTCTTCGACTGCTTGCACCCCTCCTGCAGCAGAAGCTGCCAGCGGTCGCTGCCCTCCGGCTTCGCCACCGACCGGGCACATTCAATGAGGCGGACCGACCAGACGCCGAGCTCCGCCGCCTGTTTCAGCAGCACATCGAACTTCGCCTTGCGCGGAACCGCGCAGAACAAATGAAGCTTCTTCTCCGGCTCCGGACAGCGCTCCGTTTCCAGAAGTTCGATGCATCTCTCCTCACGGACGATACCCGTCATGCGGCAGCCCCGGCCGTCGAACAGCTCGACCTCGTCGCCGGGACGCGCCCGCAGCGTCTTGAAAAGGTGGTCGCGTTCCCGCGGATTCAACGCGACGGCCTCCCCCGGATTTCCCGACAGTTCTGTAAAAAATGTATGCATGGCCAACAAAAAACCTTCCGGCCGATTACTTTACAGCCGGAAGGAGAAAAAAGCAAGACTCTCCCGTTGTGAACGGTCAGAAAATATATCTGAAATACAGATAGACCGAGCAGATCGCCACCGAAAGAATCATCAGCGGGAACCCGTAACGGGTGAATTGCCAGAAGGTGACCGGATAACGGTTCTTGCGCGCGATCTGACAGACCACGACGTTGGCCGAGGCGCCGATCAGCGTTCCGTTGCCGCCGAGGCAGGCGCCGAGCGCAAGCGCCCAGAACAGCGGCTCCCGGATCTGCGCGGTAATCAGCTCCTCCGAACCGGCAATGCCCATCTGCCCGGCGAATATCGGGACGATCGACTGAATCAGCGGAATCATCGAAATCACCAGCGGGATGTTGTCGATAACCGCCGACAGGATCGCGCTCCCCCAGAGAATGATCATCATGGTCAGGGCGAAATTGCCGTCGGTCATATGGATCATCCACTGGCCGAGACTGTTGAATACGCCGTCGATCTCGAGCGCGCCGACCATCATGAAGAGTCCGCTGAAAAAGAGGATCGTGTTCCACTCGACCTTTTCGAGCATGTGCGAAAGTTCGATTTTGCAGACCAGCGCCATGACGAAGGCGCCGCAGATCGCGATGATGCCGGGTTCAAGTCCGGTCAGGCGGCTGGTGAAAAAGCCGAGCAGGACGAAGGCGAACACCCACATCGAGCGGGAGAGCCGGGCCGGTTCGAGAATCGCAAGCTTCGGCTCGGTCAGGCGGACCTGCGCCACGGCGCTCGGCGCCGTCCTCAGGTTCTTGCGCATCTGAAGCAGCACCACGCCGAGCGTCACGGCCATCACGATCAGGACGACCGGGGTCAGGTTGATCAGGAAATCGTTGAACGAAAGGTTGCAGCTCGCGCCGATCAGGATGTTCGGCGGGTCGCCGATCAGCGTCGCCGTGCCGCCGATGTTCGAGAAGATCGCCTCCATGATCAGGATCGGCACGGTCGGCAGCCGCAGAAGCTGCGTAATGAGAATCGTCACCGGCGCCATCAGGATGACGGTCGTCACATTGTCCATGAAGGCCGAAATGAAGGCGGTCGCCAGCAGGAACTCCATGACGACCAGCACGCCGTTGCCCTTGGTCTGCCGGGCGATCTTCACCGCCAGGTATTCGAAAACGCCGGTCGTCGCCATGATGTTGACGATGACCATCATGCCGATCAGCAGCCCGAGCACATTCAAATCGATCTTCCCGAGCATGTCGTTGAAACCGGCTACGCCGAGAGCGATCATCAGCCCGGCGCCGAGCATGGCCGCGATCGTCTTGTCGACTTTCTCGGACGCGATGAAAAGGTAGGCGGCTGCGAAAATGGCCACCCCGATCCACATATGGGTGCTGCCTGCGGCGCTTCCGGCAAGTTCGGAGGCAGCCTCCGCCGCACCGAAGAATAAATTGGATGCAAACATGATGAACTGCTCCTCAGAGATTGATGATTCGTTTCAAAAGCAGCGTGCGGTCGATCACGCCCAGCAGCTTGTTGCGTTCGCCGACGATGTAGATCAGCGGACACTTCTGCACCGATATCGCAAAGACGATTTCGATCAGCGTGGCGGTCTCGGGAAACGCCTTGAATTCCGTATTCATGACATCCGACACCTTCGAGGCGATCTCGACGGCGAAATACTCTTCGAACGGGTCGAAGTAGCGGATGAAACCGACGCTCTTCAGCTGCGAAAAGAAATCCGGAATGCCGAGCTTGAACAGGTCGTCGGCGACGATCTCGCCGACCAGTTTGTCGCCGTCGAGCACCGGAACCGCCGCGGCGCGGTGATCCGCCATCAGCCGGGTCGCCTCCTGCAGCGGCATCTCGGGGGAGAGCGCGAGCCGGGGCGGTCCCATGATGTCGGAAGCGATGACCGCCGGCGGCCGCTGCTTGCGGATCTCCCGGAACAGCCGGACCATCTCGTCACTGGACTCGCAGGAGCGCAGCCGGTCCCGCCAGACCGGATTGTGCATGACGGCGGCGAGGTCGGCCATGAAGCGCAGCCCCTCCATCGGCCGTTCCTCCGGAATCAGCAGCATACAGCCGAAGACAACCGGCACATCGTCCGGCGTCTCGCAATCGAGCGGATGCTCCAGCGTGGTGCAGACCGCGCACAGAGATTCGAGTTTGCCCACCCGGGCATGCGGCAGGATCAGGCCGCAGCCGAGCGTGGTGGGGCTCTGGTTTTCGCGTTCCCAGATCATATCGAGGATCGCGCTGGAAGTCAGGTCGAGCTTGCGCAGCGGTTCGAGCTTGGCTGCGTGCGAGGCCAGCTTCCGGAACAGTTCGGCCGGATCCGCGGCCGACATGCGGCTCACCACGTTCCAGGCAACATTGAACGGAGCGTCATTCATGGCATCATCTCCTCATTCATCCGCGCGGATCCGTTCCGCACGGAGGCGTTTCCCTTCATCCTCCCGACGGTGCGGGAAGCGGACAATCGCAATAAAGTTCGACTGTCCTGAAATTTTCAA
This sequence comes from Victivallis lenta, assembly GCF_009695545.1. Taxonomy (NCBI): domain Bacteria; kingdom Pseudomonadati; phylum Lentisphaerota; class Lentisphaeria; order Victivallales; family Victivallaceae; genus Victivallis; species Victivallis lenta. The sequence continues at coordinate 146,914 of NZ_VUNS01000008.1, forward strand.
ATTCCTCACTCCTGAAATAAATTAACACCGGAGCCGTTGATTTTCAAGCAGAAAACCGGAACGGCCGATAAAATCAGCAGCGCAGATGGGGAATGATGCCGGAATGAATCCGGACCGGAACTGACTCGAAGGACGATTCCGGCAAATGGAAGTTCTGCCGGAAAAAAAACGGCTGCTCCTGCAGAAGCAGCGGCGGAGCCGGAACGAACAACTGCTCCGCCTTGAACGAAATCACGGCAGGCGGCAGATCCGTATCATGGCTGCCGGTGAGGGCGGAGAACACCGGGCCGCCCTGCTCCAGGCAGAAAACGGGCGGCTGAAACGCCGCGCACCAGCCCGACACGCACAAAACGAGCAGGAGGGCGCAGAAACTGAAAAAGCATGCATTCGCTCTCATAATAGCCTTTTAACATACACCCTTCCGCCTCAAAATACAAGCGGGATACCGATCCGGACGGCGAAAAAGCGGCGATGCTCAGGGACGGTTGCGGCGAAAATAGTTGGTGTACGGAAGTTCGGCGGGGTACGGCGTGCACCAGTCCCAGCCGCGCTTTTCAGCCGCATCGATGAAACGGCCCGGGACGTCACTCTCGAAGGTCCGGACGAAAATCCGGGCGCCGTTGCGCCGCTGGAAGCCGATGAGCGACGCGAGCCGTTCCTCCGGCGGCCTTCCGCCGCTCCCGCGAATATCGACCGCATAGACGATATCCGGCAGCGGCAGCGCGGAAAAACCGTCGAATGCTTCGGGGGAGCCGAACACATCCGCCGAAACCAGAAGCGGCACCGTCCCGCCAGCCTGCCGCACAGCCAGAGCGCGTTCGTATCCGGCCGGACCGCCGCCGAGATCGAGCCCGGCCAGCGCCGGATGCTCCTTCACATTCCGGGCCAGCTCCGCCAGAGAAGCGGGAGAGAGCGCGGCGCAGTCGACCACGGCTTTCAGCCCGGCCTCCCGCGCGGCATCCAGCTGCCGCTCCGGCCGCGTCCCGGCGCGGAAGCGGAGCAGGTTGGCGCCGGCAGCGGCGGCGGCACGGGCTTCGTCCACGCCGAACTCCTCCGGCATCGAACAGCCGCGCCGCAGCGGAGAGTCGGTCACCCGCGCCGTATACTCCGACTTGAAATTCTCCGGCAGAACCGGCGGCTCCTCCGGAAAAAAATTGACCAGCTGACCGAAAGCTGAGCGGATAAACGGTCCGTCAAGCCGGTAAGGCGACGACGGCAGCGGCTCTTCGGATTTTTCACTTTCCGGCAGCAGGAACACCAGTTGGCCGACTTCGCCGTACACGTCGCCGTCCCAGTAATGCAGCCGGACACAGCCAGCCGGATAACGCAGGACTGCGTAACGACCGCTCTCCGCATCGGTCGGGACAACCCTGCTCCGCACCAGCGGCCGCTCCGCCGTTTCCGACGCGAAAAAGCGCCACGGCCGCCCCGCCGGGACCACCGGCTGCAAAACGGGACAGCTGCCGGAAAGGAGCGGCGGCGCCCCGTCGGATTCGGAGAAAAACTCCACCCGGAAACACGGCTCCCCGGCAAACAGGGCGAAAACGGCGAAAAAAGCCGGAAGTCCCCATAAAAATCTCATGAACGCAGCATCCTCATTTTTTCCTTCGATTCCGGAAGAACCATCGCAGATTCATGATGGTGAATGAATTGGTATAAGATAGCGCCCCGGCCGGAAAAAAGCAAGGCGCCGCCCGGAAAATCCCGGGAGTTCCGGCCGGCGGAATGCGGCGCCCCCGCAAATTGCCGGCTGCGGAGGAGATGCCGATACGCCCTCAAAGTCCCGTTGCACGGCAAAATCCCAACCGGGTCCGGAGCAGAACCGGACAATGCCGGATGTGCCGCCTGCATTCTCCGGTTCAGGGCGCGATGCGGGCCAGCAGCGCCGTGACGGCGAATTCCGTCCGCATGATCCGGCGGCCGAAACTCATCGGCGTCACTCCGTTCGCGGCCAGCAAACCGATCTCATACTCCGTGAATCCTCCCTCAGGACCAACGACAAGCGTGATTTTGCCGGATAAGTGACGGGGAAGTGACGCCTCGGCTGCCGGGTGACCCGCTATCGCCGTCGTCCCGGCCGCAACGCCGGGCAGCTCGTCCTCGACGAACGGCTTGAACCGGCGCCGGAATTCAACCGCCGGCAATACCGTATCCCCGGCCTGTTCCAGCGCCAGCAGCAGATTTTCCCGGACGCTTTCCGGCCCGATCAGCGGCGTCGACCAGTAACTCTTATCGACCTTCCAGCTCTCGATGAAAATCATCCGTTCCGTCCCCATGACCGTCGCCGTGTGCAGGACTTTCAGAAATGTCTTGGGGCGCGGCAGCGCCGCGATCAGAGTGACGGCCAGCTTCGGCGGCGGCTCCCCGTTCCAGGCGACGGAGAGCTCCGCCGTTTCCGGCGTGATCGACAAAAGCTCCGCCGTGCCGGTCAGACCGTTCAGCAGGCCGGCCTTGCAGCGCTTGCCGGGCTCGGCGCGGATCACGTCGGCAAGCTGGCGCAGACGCCGTCCCGAAATACGCACGACGGAGCCGGAAATGAAGTCGGAGGGTTCCAGCAGCAGAAGATTCAACGGATTCTCCCGGGTACAGCCTTATTTTTCCAGCACGTCCCGGACCGATATGCTCGTGATCAGCCAGCGGTCCTCCCGCTTTTCGAGCGTACAGTAGAGATCGCGCACCTCGTTGACCGTCTTGCCGTCGTTCAGCCGCCCGTCCAGCGTGCCCGTGAATACCGCCGACGCCCTGTCCGGCGGTTCGACCGTGATCGCGACATCGCGCATATCCACGACGCAGCTGCGGAACATCGAGCGCACCCGCGCCATCGTCGAAGTGATTTCGGCCGGCGTGTAAATGCCGCCGAACATCTCGTGCCGGAAATCGATCCGGCACTCCGGCGCAAACACCTTGTCCGTACCGTTGATCTTCATCACTCCGACCGCCGCCTTCTCATTCTCGTACTTGGACGAAATCCGGCAGAGCTGCCGCAGTGTCCGGCGAACCTGCGCCTCGTCACTGTCTTGACCCAGATACCAGAGCGACACCCCGCCGAGGGCGAACACGACTGCAAACAGCAGCCACAACCATTTTTTCTTCAGAAAACCATACATCTGACACCTCTTATATTCCTCAAAAAGTTGCTTCATCTTCGACCACCGGTCCCAGATCTTCCGGGCTCGCCGCCCAGAAGTTTCGGGTACTTTTCGGGAGCCCGGTTCTCTGAAAAAACCAGGCCCGACACTCCATGCCGTGCTTGTCGAGAAAGGCACTGTTCCTGTTTCGACGGCATAACATGCCACCTCTTTCTATTGCATGTTCAGCTCCGCGAAACTGAGCGGTTTGAATGTACTCCGGAGACGGTCCCGTTTCGCCGGGTCGACCGACAGATATTTCCATTTGAAAAAGACGAAATCGTGCGGGTGATAATTCTCCAGCCACGCATGATTCAGCTGATACGCGATCGGGAACCCCTCGAAAACCCACGGCACCCGGTCGGCCAGATAACGGACCATCTGCTTGTAACGCCTGGTCCGCTCCGGAGAATCCGGCATCGGCAGAATCTCTTCGAACATCCGGTCGAACTCCGGGTCGCTGAAGCCGACCCGGTTGCAGCCGCCGATGTTCTTGCTGTAAAAGAGCTGCAGAAAGTTCTCCGCATCCGGATAATCCCCGACCCACGACAGCCGAAACAGCTGGAGCTTCCCCTGACGCAGCTTTTCGTAGAAACGAGGATTGTTGTTCAGCACCGGTTCGACCTCGATGCCGATCGCGCCGAGATCCGCCGCCGTCAGCTCGCCGAGCTGCCGGTAGGCCGAACTGTTGCCGGTCTGGTCGAAGCTGAAACGGAGCGGTTTTCCGGTGGCGGGGTCGATCCCGTCCTTGAACCCGGCCTTTTCCAGATGCAGCTTCGCAAGCTCCGGGTCATCCGCACACCACGGATTCCGGAACGCCTCGTCGAATCCGGCCACGCCGGGCGGAATCGGTCCCTGCGCCGGAATCAACTGGTAATTCGTATGCTCGACGCGCCGCTGAACATTGTAGGCGAGGCTGATTGCGCGCCGGAGCTCGAGGTTCTTCCCGAGCAGCGGGTCCGAAAAGTTGAATCCGACATAGCGCACCTCGAATTCCGGAGTCCGCAGCAGCCTGATCCCGCGCGCCGCCAGCGCCGGGGAAAGCGTTTTTCCCCCGCCTGCAACAAGGTCGAGGTTGTCCTTGTCGAGCGCATTCAGATCGAGCCGTCCCTGCAGAAACAGCAAATAAGAGGACATCGGCTGCTTGACCAGGTAGAAGACCACCCGGTCGGCCAGCGGCAGCGGACGGCTCCGGTCAGCCGGATTCTCGGCTTCCGGATAGTACTGAACCCGGTAGTCCGGATTCCGGTCGAGCTGGAGCTTGTAATCGTTGATCCAGCTGGTCAGCACGAACGGACCGGAGCCGACCGGATGGCGCGCGAGCGACTCCCCGTAGAATTCCGCCGCCCGCCGCGACACGACCGCCGCATTCGGAATTGCCAGCATATACAGAAAACGCGGGTCGGGCTTGGTCAGGTGAATCTCGAAATTCAGGTCGTCGAGAATGCGGAAGCCTTCGATTCCGGCATCGTAATCGGGCGCATCCGCTTCATGAAACGCATCGAGCCCCCGGATTTTGCCGCGAAAAAGCCAGTAAACCGGGCTGTGGTTCCGGCGGTCGGCGATGCGCAGAATCGAATAAAGCACATCCCTGGCGGTGATCCGCCGCACCTCCTCCGGCAAACCGTCAAAACAGCGGTCCGCCGCAAACCGCAGGTCGTCCCGCAGCCGGAACGAGTAGACGTCGAGCGCCGCATTCGCCTTCGGCATCCCGGCCAGCATGGAGGGGACGAGTTTGTACGGGCGTGCCGCATAATCGTATTCGAGCAGCGTGTCGTAAATGCCGGCGACCATATTCCGGCTCGACAGATCGTCCGCCTGCGCCGGGTCGAGTGTCTTGACCCGGCTGCCGCCGGAGGAATAGAGCGTCCTCAGCGGCGTTTCGCCGCCGGCTGCCGCCGAACACAGCAAAAAGAGCGCCGCCGCCGTCAGGCGGAGCGCTCTTCCGATGCTGGTAGTCCTGCTGCCCACTTACTTCGCGAGCTTTTCGAACCGCTCGATCTGGCTGTTGTAAAACGCATGACGCGCTGCATCCGGCACGTAGGTCTTGACCTCGAACGAGCTGTTCACGACCCGGCGCGCTTCGGCCAGCGAACCGACTTTGCCGGCCGCCATCGCCTGCGCAAGCAAATTCCCGATCGCAGTCGCCTCGACCGGCCCCGCCACGACCGGGAAATTCAGCGCATCGGCGGTCAGCTGCATCAGCAGCCCGTCCTTCGTGCCGCCGCCGACCACGTTCAGGCACTGATACCGGGTTCCAAGCAGCTGTGCCAGCACATTGAGCTTCGTGCGGAAATAGAGCGCCAGCGAATCGTAAATCGCCCGCACGACTTCGCCGTCGTTCGTGATCTTCCCCTGCCCGGTCCGCTCGCAGAAATCGATAATGCGCTGCGGCATGTCGCCCGGCGTGACGAACGAAGCGTCGTTCGGGTTGATCAGGAATCTGCAGGGCTCGGAGCTGAGCGCCATCTGTTCCATCTCGGCGAAGGAAACCGGCGTCGGCTTCGTTTCGTTCCAGACCCGGCGCGTCTCCTGGAAGAGCCAGCTGCCCATGATATTCGACAGGAAGCGGATCTTGCCGTCAAGCCCGCCTTCGTTCGTGAAACTGTTCTTCTCGGAATCCGCGTTGCGGAACGGTTTTTCAATTTCGGCGCCGAGCAGCGCCCAGGTTCCTGCGCTGATGTAGGCCCAGCTGCCGCTTTCGGGCGCCGGGACCGCCGCCACCGCGCTGGCCGTGTCGTGCGAACCGACCTTGATGATCGGAACCGGTCCGCAGCCGAGCTCCTTCTGCAGCTCCTCCGACAACGTGCCGGAGAAGGTGCACGGCTTGACGATCTCCGGAAACACATCGCGCGGCAGGCCGAGCCGGTCGATGATCTCCCAGTCCCACTCTTTCCCGACCGGATCGAGCAGATTCGTCGTCGAGCATTCGGTGTACTCGCTCGTGCGTTCGCCGCCGAGATAGTAGGCCAGCGCATCCGGCATGGTCAGGAAGAAGCTGTCTTTGAAATCCTCCGGATGCATCCGGTGATGCGCCGCAAGCTGGTAGACCGTGTTCAGAAGCATGCACTGGATGCCGGTCCGCTCATAAAGCTCCTGTTTCGAAATCTTGTTCCAGACGTCGGTCTCCGGCGAATCCGTGCGCACATCGCGATAGTGATACGGCCAGCGCCGCATCTTTCCGGTCGCCTTATCGAAAAAGACATAGTCGACGCCCCAGGTGTCGATGCCGATGCCGTCGAGCTCCGGCTCGACCGCAAGCGCCTTGCGCAACCCGTTTTTAAGCTCCAGGCAAAGCTGCGGATAATCCCAGTAAATCGCGCCGTCCTTCTCCGTCGGGCCGTTTGCGAAGCGATGCACCTCGGTCAGAGAAAGCCTGCCGTTCTCCAGTCTGCCGATCATCGCCCGCCCGCTCGAGGCCCCCAGATCAAATGCCAGAAAGCTGCTCATCAAGTTCCTCTCCTATTCTTCGGTATTTGTTTTGAAGGCGTCCCTGCCGTAAATCTCCCCGAGCCGGTCGTAGCTCATGCGGATCAGCTCCTCGGTTTCTTCCCAGCCGACACAGCCGTCGGTGATCGAGATGCACGGGTCCGGCTTTTCGCCCGGCTTGATCTTCTGTGCCCCGGGCTGGAGATTGCTCTCGAGCATGACGCCGGCCAGCGCGGTTTCGCCGTCGGCGATCTGGCTGAGCACGTCCCTGAGGACGATCCCCTGCTTGCGGTAATCCTTGCCCGAATTCGCATGGCTGCAGTCCACGATGATCGCGGGCGGAATTTTCGCCTTTTTCATCGCGACCTTCAGAAACGCGATATGCTCAGCCCCGTAGTTCGGGCCGCCGCCGCCGCGCAGCACGATATGCGCGTACGGGTTCCCGCGCGTGCGGAAAACTCCGACGTGGCCGTCCTCCAGCACACCGATGAAGCTGTGCTCGCTGCGCGCCGTCGAAATCGCGTCGATCGCAATCTGGAACGAACCGTCCGTCGCATTCTTGAAACCGACCGGCATCGAGAGGCCGCTGCCGAGCTGGCGGTGGGTCTGCGCCTCGGTCGTGCGCGCGCCGATCGCGGCCCAGGAGACCGCGTCGGCGATGTACTGCGCGATGATCGGGTCCAGCATCTCGGTCGCAACCGGCAGCCCGAGATCGACGATCTTCAGCATGAGACGGCGCGCGATGAAAATACCCTTCTCGATGTTGTAGCTCGCATTCAGATCGGGATCGTAGATCAGCCCCTTCCAGCCGAGCGTCGTCCGCGGCTTCTCGAAATAGACCCGCATGACGATCAGTATCCGTTCCTTCACCTCTTCGCTGAGCGCGCGGAGCCGCTCGGCATATTCGATCGCGGAATCCGGATTGTGGATCGAGCACGGTCCGACGATCATCATGAGACGCTTCGATTTTCCGTCCAGGATATCGCAGATCTCCTGCCGCGAATCCATGACCTTCATCACCGCGTCCAGCGACAGCGGCAGTTCGGAGCGGATTGCGCCCGGACTCGAAAGCACGCTGCGGCTTGCGATATTGATATTGTTGCTGCTCTTCATGATACAGTTCCCTGAGGCACTCGTGTCAATTCTTCCATCATGCCTCACATGAAAGAAATAATATACTGTCTTTCCGGCGTATTGCAAGCCGCACCGGCGGCTGTTCCGGAAGGATTCCCTCCGGGCTATTCAACGCAACAGCGCTCTTTCAAACGGATCCGCCGATTTGAAAGAGCGCATTGCCGCAGGAACGGGAAACCGTTCCCGGAATCAGGAAGCGGCCTGTTCCGCCGCTTCCTGAGATTTCTTCTTGGCGATTTTCGACCGCGCCACGGCACTCGTGTCGAGGTCGCCGAGCATGATCCGGATCCGGCGGATATTCTCTTTGCACTCCGGAATCTTGACCTTCTCGAAGAGGTTCACGCGCTGCGACGTGCTGCGCAGCTCCGCCGACAGCAGCCGGTGCTGCTCTTCGAGCACCTTGTACGCCTCGCGCAGCGAAACCGCATCCTTCAGCGCCTGCACCGCGTCATCGACATACCACTCCGTATCGAACAGATCCCAGTCGGCCGGCTCGAACTCGACCCGGTCGAAGGTCGGAATCGCAATGCCCGCGATATTCTCCTCGCCGGTGAGCACACGGCGCACCCGGACCAGGCCCTCGAAGAAAGCGACTTCCGCATCGCTGCTGAAAAGCTCAAGGAAGCTGCTCATGCGGTCGACCAGCTCCTTCTGCTCCGCGAGATTCCGTTCGAGCTCCTCGGTACTGAGCCGCACCTCCATCTGGAGCTGCTGCTTCTTCAGCTGCAGCGTCGGCAGGAAACGGACGAACTGCTTCAGCGCGTCCTGCTGGCTCTTGAGCTCGGTTTTCGTGAATTTGATCTTGGCCATCGCTTGCCCTCCGGGCTTATTTCTTCGCCTCGGGCCAGTACTGGTCGACGAGGTCGGTCTTGATGCCGACTTCGTTCCGGTCGAAACAGTCGGCCAGAATCTTCCAGCCGAGATCGAGCGCGTCTTCGAGCGAAATATTGACCGTCAGATCCATCATATTCTTCTCGAACAGCCTGCCGTACTTCAGGAGTTTCTTGTCCCACGCCGACATCTGGAAACCCATCGACTGCTTTTCGAGCGTGCTCTTGTAGTCCGAATAGAGCCGGATCATCGAATCCATGATCGCGCGGTGGTCCGGCCGGGTCTTGCCGTTGACCTGCTGCTTCAGGCGTGACAGCGAACCGAACGGCTCGATGCGGCCGTTGCGCAGATAGAACTGTCCCTCGGTGATGTAACCGGTGTTGTCCGGCACCGGATGGGTCACGTCGTCGCCCGGCATGGTGGTTACGGCGAGAATCGTGATCGAACCGGCCGAATCGAAGTCGACCGCCTTCTCGTAGCGGCTCGCCAGCTGGCTGTAGAGGTCGCCCGGATAACCGCGGGTCGCCGGAATCTGCTCCATCGTAATCGCGATTTCCTTCAGCGCATCCGCAAAGTTCGTCATGTCGGTCAGCAGCGCGAGGACCCGCTTGCCCTCGAGCGCGTACTGCTCGGCCACGGCGAGCGCCATGTCCGGCACCATCAGGCATTCCACGATCGGGTCCGACGCGGTGTGGACAAACATGACCGTGCGGGAGAGCGCCCCGTGCTCATCGAGCGTATTCTTGAACTTCAGATAGTCATCGTACTTGAGCCCCATGCCGCCGAGCACGATCACGTCGACCTCCGCCTGCAGCGCAATGCGCGCAAGCAGCTCGTTGTACGGTTCGCCCGCAATCGAGAAGATCGGCAGCTTCTGCGACTCGACCAACGTGTTGAACACGTCGATCATCGGAATGTTCGTGCGGATCATGTTGCGCGGAATGATGCGCTTGGCCGGATTCACCGACGGTCCGCCGATGTCGACCATGTCGGAGGTGACGTCCGGCTTGCCGTCGCGCGGCGCGCCGCGGCCGGTGAACACGCGCCCGAGCAGCGCATCCGAACTCGAAACCTGCATCTGCCGCCCGAGGAAACGCACCTGGTCGCCCGTGCTGATGCCGCGGCTGCCCGCGAACACCTGCAGAGAAACCTTGCCGTCCGCGAGGCGGATGACCTGCGCGAGGGAGACGCCGCGCGCGCTGGTGACTTCGGCGAGCTCGTTGTAGCTGACGTCGTCGGCTTCGACGGTGATCACGTTGCCGGCGATATGGATGATTTTGTGATAGACTTTACGCATTTACCGTGCTCCGTTCCGCGATTTTGGCTTCGATGGCAGCTTCCTGATCCTTGAACTCCTGCGTGTCCATGGCGAGATAGTTGAGGTCCATGAACATCTGGCGCAGGTTCAGGAAATAGCTGCGGGCGGTATCTTTGTCCGGCAGCGAGAAAGCGCCGGAGAGAACCTTGTAGATCCGGTCGAACATGTATCGCTGGCGTTCCGCGCTGGTGGCGCCGTCGACGTCGTCGAAGGTGTTCTGCTGCAGATAGACGTAGTCGAGGAATTCGCTCTTCAGATAGACGACGAAGTCGTTCAGGCTCGTTCCCTCCTCACCGATGACCTTCATCATCTGGTTGACCTCGGCGCCCTGCCGCAGAATGCCGCGCGCGAATTCAACCTCCTTCTGGTCGACCACGCTTTTGTATTTGCTCCAGCTGTCGAGCGGGTGGATCGCCGGGTAGCGGCGCGCGTCGGAACGCTCGCGCGAAAGCCCGAGGAATGCGCCGACCACCTTCAGCGTCGCCTGCGTCACCGGCTCTTCGAAGTTGCCGCCGGCCGGAGAAACCGCGCCGCCGATGGTGACCGACCCGAGTTCACCGGTCCGCAGCTTCACAAGCCCGGCACGTTCGTAGAAACCGGCGATCAGCGACTCGAGATAGGCCGGAAACGCCTCCTCGCCCGGAATCTCCTCAAGGCGGCCGGACATTTCGCGGAGCGCCTGCGCCCAGCGCGAGGTCGAGTCAGCCAGCAGAAGGGTATTGAGCCCCATCTGGCGGTAATATTCGGCGAGCGTCACCGCCGTATAAACCGACGCTTCACGCGCGGCCACCGGCATTGAGCTCGTGTTGCAGATGATGATCGAACGGTTGATGAGCGGCTGGCCGGTGCGCGGGTCCTCGAGCTCCGGGAACTCGCGCAGGATCTCGACGACTTCGCCCGCCCGCTCGCCGCATGCCGCGATGATGACCACGTCGGCTTCGGCATAGCGGCTGATCGCGTGCTGCAGAACCGTCTTCCCGGCGCCGAACGGCCCCGGCGTACAGAAGGTTCCGCCGACCGCAACCGGGAAAAAGGTGTCGATGGTCCGCTGCTGGGTCACGAGCGTCTTCTCCGGCAGCAGCTTTTCCGCATAGTCGGAAATCGGAATCTTGACCGGCCACTGCTGGGTCATCGTGATATTCCGCTTCTCGCCCTGTTCATTTACGGCGACGGCCATTACGTCGTCGATCGTGTATTCACCGGCGGGCGTGACTGATTCGAGCGTCCATTCGCCCTTCCAGGCGAGCGGAACCATGATATAATGCCTGATGATGCCTTCCGGCACGAAACCGACGCGGTCGCCCGGACGGACCTTGTCGCCGGCAGCGGCGACCGGCGTATACGCCCACTTCACCGTACGGTCGAGCGCGCGCAGATAGACGCCGCGCTGCAGGAAGAAGCCGGACTTCTCCGCCAGCAGCGGCAGCGGATTCTGCAGCCCGTCATAAACCTGGGTCAGAAGGCCGGGACCGAGCTCGACCGAAAGCAGTTCGCCGGTGAATTCGACTTCGTCACCGACCTTGAGGCCGTTCGTGCTCTCGAATACCTGCAGGTCGGCGCGGTTGCCGCGGACGCGGATGACTTCGCTTTTGAGCTTGGTGTCGGCGTCGTCGCCGACGCGGGCGAACGCCACTTCATTCTGCATGACGCGGTCGGTGAATTCAATGGTGATCATATTCCCATTGACCGCGACCACCTTTTCAGTGTTCTTCTTACCCTCTGCCATTTATTGAAACTCCTGACTCAAATGGATGTTATTACTCGTTGCCGGAGGCGGCTCCGCCTGCGATGCGGTCGACTGCCGCGTTGAAGTTCGACCGTCCCTTTTCCACGCTGCGGCCGCGGTACCGATTCAGAATCTCGAGCCGGAGCCGGTAGACGCAAAGCCCGTCAAAATCGAATTCATGCCCCGCTTCGAGGTCGTCGAGCATGCGCCAGCGGATGCGGTCGACGGCCTTTTCCCGCTCGACCGGGTCGGAAACCGCGGCCAGCGCCCCCATGGCGGCATCGACTTCGCCGAAATAGAGTTCGGGGTCCGGGAGATGGACGGCCCGCTCTTCATCCCTGCCGGCGCGGCGCTCGGCGATGCGGGTCCGCAGATACTGTTCGAACCGGGCATAGGCGGCATAGACGGGCGGAAGTCCGGCGGCGGAGCCGGGCTCCCTGCCGACCCGGAGCGAGCCCTGCTTCAACCGGGCCAGCGCCCCGGGGGTCATCTGACCGGCGCAGAGCTCGTCGAAATCGGCAACGCTCATGCCGGGGTCCCTGCCCAGGGCCAGGCCCGGCAGAGAAGCGGAAAGAAAGTAGTACATGGTTCGCCGTCCCGTTTCGCTTGAACTGTTATTCGCCCTTCAGGATCGACGCCAGCCGGGGGCCGATGTAGTCCGCGACAAGCTCGGTCACCGCTTCGCTGGTGAAATCGAAATAAACTTCGCCGTCCTTGAAACTGACCTCGAAACCGCCCTTGATCCCGGAGTCGCCGAACACCTGCGGCGCATTCCGGAATCCGGCGGCCAGAGAGGCTTTCATGGCCTTGTCGAGTGCCGGAACGTCCTTGACGGCGGTAAGAACGGTGATCCGGCCGTTCGGATCGGTTGCGAATTTCGCAGCGAACTCCTTGATGAGGGAAGCCATGAATTCGGGAGTCAGCGCCTGGTCGGCGGCGGCGGAGACGGCGCGGGTCATACGTTTTTCAAGCTCCTGCCGGAGCTCGAGGATGATGTCGCGCGCGGCCTGGCGGACTGCCGCCTCGGCCCGTTTTTCGATGCCTTCGGCCTGTTCTTCGGCCTGCCTGACCGCCGCCTCGGCGTCGGCCTTCGCCTTCGCCCGGATCGCTTCGGCCTCTTTTTTCGCTTCGGCGATAATCCCGGCGGCAGTTGCTTCCGCCTCCTTCACGCCTTTTTCATTGATTTTATCGAGCAGACTCTGGAGTTTTTCCGCCATCTTGGTTGCCCCCGCTTATAAATACAGTTGTTTTTGTCGCAAATATTCGCTTGGTAATGTAGTTCCGAAACAATCTTTTTTCAAATAAGGAGTTCCGAAAATAGCGGAAATAACCGTTTTTTCCCGCGAATCTCCGACAAAGCGGCAAAAAGCGCGGCATGTGCCGCTGTAACATAAAAGCGCGGCATGTGTCAGTACAGTTCCCGAAAAGCACCCGAAGCTTTCGGGCGACGGGCCCAAAGACCCGGAACCGGGAAACTGTGTTCAGGGGACCGCTCACAATGTTAAAATGCGCACTTCTGATGCCACAACGCACCCGGCAGGGAGCGAAGCGACCGGGTTCAGGGCCATTCGGCCCTGGCGAGGTTCCAAGGGGCACGGAGCCCCTTGGCGGAGTCCGAGGCGGCGCCTCAGGTTGACCCGGGCGAAGCCCCTGCGCAAAAATCCGCAACGAAGTTGCGGTGCTTCGCCCGGTGTGAGCGGCGCGGCGGACGCCGCGGAGCGGTCAAAGGGTCTATCGCGTTGCAATCCCGGCTAACAAGGATTGACCGGAGCCGCGAACATTGTTAAAATGCGAGCCGTCAATGTTGCAGACAGGGGGGAGCGCGCCCCTTCCGGGGCGCGGTCTTTATGCGCATTCGCGCAACAGACCGTGCGGGCTCCCCGTCCGAATCTTCGATTCGGTTTGTGAGCTGGTCGTTCCGCCCGCAGGCTGCCTCCGGCGGCCGGGGCGCTTCGCCCCCGGACCCCAGACCGGCAGGGTGCCGGTGCCGGCGGCGGCGAAGCCGCCTTGTAATTCCGGGCAACCATGATTGACCGGAGCCGCGAACATTGTTACAATGCGAACCCTTGGTGTCACAACACGCCTGTGGGGAGCGCCTGCGCGACCGGGTTCAGGGCCTTTTGGCCCTGGCGAGGTTCCAAGGGGCGCGGAGCCCCTTGGCGGAGTCTGAGGCGGCGCCTCAGGTTGACCCGGGCGAAGCCCCTGCGCAAAAATCCGCAACAAAGTTGCGATGCTTTGCCCGGTGTGAGCGGAGCGGTCAAAGGGTCTATCGCGTTGCAATCCCGGCTAACAAGGATTGACCGGAGCCGCAAACATTGTTAAAATGCGAGCCGTCAATGTTGCAGACAGGGGGGGAGCGCGCCCCTTTCGGGGCGCGGTCTTTATGCGCATTCGCGCAACAGACCGTGCGGGCTCCCCGTCCGAATCTTTGATTCGGTTTGTGAGCTGGTCGGTACGCCCGCAGGCTGCCTCCGGCGGCCGGGGCGCTTCGCCCCCGGACCCCAGACCGGCAGGGTGCCGGTGCCGGCGGCGGCGAAGCCGCCTTGTAATTCCGGGCAACCATGATTGACCGGAGCCGCGAACATTGTTACAATGCGAACCCTTGGTGTCACAACACGCCTGTGGGGAGCGCCTGCGCGACCGGGTTCAGGGCCTTTTGGCCCTGGCGAGGTTCCAAGGGGCGCGGAGCCCCTTGGCGGAGTCTGAGGCGGCGCCTCAGGTTGACCCGGGCGAAGCCCCTGCGCAAAAATCCGCAACAAAGTTGCGGTGCTTTGCCCGGTGTGAGCGGCGCGGCGAACGCCGCGGAGCGGTCAAAGGGTCTATCGCGTTGCAATCCCGGCTAACAAGAATTGACCGGAGCCGCGAACATTGTTAAAATGCGAACCGTCAATGTTGCAGACAGGGAGGAGCGCGCCCCTTCCGGGGCGCGGTCTTTATGCGCATTCGCGCAACAGACCGTGCGGGCTCCCCGTCCGAATCTTCGATTCGGTTTGTGAGCTGGTCGTTCCGCCCGCAGACTGCCTCCGGCGGCCGGGGCGCTTCGCCCCCGGACCCCAGACCGGCAGGGTGCCGGTGCCGGCGGCGGCTCCGCCGCCTTGACCTTCACTTCATCATCTCTTCGGCCAACTTCAGCGTCGTTCCGCCCGCAGGCTGCCTCCGGCGGCCGGGGCGCTTCGCCCCCGGACCCCAGACCGGCAGGGTGCCGCCGCCTTAACCGGCGCGGGCACGTTTACTTCAGCGTCTCCGCCACGATGCGGGAGATTTTATCGCGGAAGATCTCACCCGAAAAGCGCGCCGCGTTTCTTCGCAACTCCGCCGGCAGGAAACAGCGCCCCTTGAACTCCTCAACCGCTCCGAGCAGCGACGCTTCGCTCTGCTCGTCAAAAAACAGTCCCGTCCGGCCTTCCACAACGCTCTCAAGCGCGCCCCCGGCACGGAACGCGATGACCGGGCAGCCGGCCGCTTGCGCTTCAACCGGCACAATCCCGAAATCCTCGATCCCCGGAAACACCAGCGCCCGGGCCCCTGCGTACAGCTTCCGCAATGTCTCATCGTCCGGCGCCACGACGAATTCGACGTTTTTCCCGGCTATCGCCCGCAGCCTCGGCAGCTCCTCGCCGGAACCGGCCACAATCAGCCGGTCGTCAAGCCGCGAAAAAGCACGGACCGCAAGCTCCGGCCGTTTGTAGGCGGTCAACTGCCCGGCCAGCAGGAAATAACCGCGCTCCATCTCCGGCGCAGCCCCGAAGAAGCCGATATCCGCCGGAGGATGAACCACCTCCGCGTCACGCCCGTAAATCCGCCTGATCCGCTCGGCCACAAAACGGGAATTCGCGATGAAGCGATCCACGCATTCGGCCGATTCAAGGTCGTACCGCCGCAGCCGGTCGCGGAACAGCCGCATCGCCAGCCGCCCCGGCAGCGAGGCGTTCCGGTAATATTCGTCATAGAGGTCCCAGACATAGCGCATCGGCGTATGGCAGTAGCAGATGTGGCGGCAGCCGGCCGGCTTGCGGACCCCCTTCACCGGACCCGATTCGCTGCTGAACAGCAATTCGTATTCCGAAAAATCCCATCGTTTCTGGGCCGCCGGCATCAGCGGAAGGCAGCATTGGCAGAAACGACGTCCTCCGGGGAGCCGCGCAATCATCGACTCGCGGATCGGATGGCGCGTGATCTCCGCCGACAGCCGGTCGCGGCAGCAGGCGTGCGTATAAATATCCGCCTCCGGAAAAAGGCGGCAGAGCTGCTCGAATACCCGCTCGCCGCCACGCATGGCCACCAGCCAGTAATGCAGCAGCGCCGTCTTCTGTCCATTTTCCCGATCCACTGCTATCCGGCCCGTTTCCCTGTTATCGAAATGATCCATGCGAATTCGCATTCACTATACATGAAAAGACGTCGTTTTACAAACAATCCGAAGCGAAAAGCGGGGGAATTCACCGGCAGAAGCAGAGATTTCCGCCGTATTTGCCGGAATGGAAAGAAAAAAACGAAAAAAATAATCTGCACGGTTGACATAAGTATGGTTTTATTCCCATAATTAACTACAAAGGGTAATCGGCGAATTCGGAAGAGAAAATCACAACCGCGTATAATAATTAGTATGTCGTGCACATGCACCAGAAGTTGTTGCTTTAATGCCCTCCTGCTTAAACGGTTGTTGTTTTTCGGCAAAATCCGGGTGATGGCGACTCTCCTGCTTTTCCGGCCTCCGGCGGCTGCAATGTTCCGGTTGTATCCTGTTCGCAATGACTGCATGTTTTATTCGGAGCTTCACGGGGGAAGATACTCCCTCCGCGCCCCATTTCTTACGCTCATGCGGCGGATATGTCATCATACGGCGGTTCCCCCCTGCCGCGCTTTTTGCCGGGCGGCAATGAATCCGCCTCCGCTTCACTTATTAATTATTATGTGACGGAGGAAGGAAACATGAAAAAGAGTAGATTCACCTTGATCGAACTTCTGGTCGTTATTGCGATCATCGCGATTCTCGCGTCGATGCTGCTTCCGGCCCTGAATCAGGCCCGCGAAAAGGCGCAGAGCATCAAATGCACGGGCAACGTCAAGCAACTGGCGCTCAATACCGCAATGTATGCGAATGTTTCGCAGGACTTCCTGCCCCGCGTCTGGAATCCGAATACGAATGAGATGTGGTTCGACCAGCTTTACAAGGCGGGACTGGTCCACAAACCGGTCAACGTAACAAACGAAAACAAGGATGCCGTTACCGGAATCTTCGCCTGTCCGACCGAACTTCGGGCCCGGGAGACGCCGAACGGCACCACAACCCATTACGGCATGAACCGCATGGCCTGGACCTGGAACTGTCAGCTCAAGACCGGACAGATCAAGCGCCCGACCATCACCGTCCTCCAATACGACACGGCGATCCATCCGAACTTCGACAACTACGTTTCGACCACCGATCTGGCTTCGGCGAAAAACATCGCCGCCAACCGTCACAACAAGGATTCGGCACGCAATATTTCGTTTGTCGACGGTCATGTTCAGTTGATCGGCAAAGGCGAGGTCGCCCAGCCGAAGAAGTATATCTGGAAAATTTTCAAGTGGAACAACGGCGAATACTTTCCGGATGACGACAATGAAATCTGGGTTCTCTGACGGAAACAGGAAGGGAAAAGCATGAAACGATTTCTGATTCTCTGCGGCCTGGCCGCCTGCGCCGCAGCCGGCGCTGCAAACTGGGAGCTCCTGTCGGCCGGCAGCAGGGGAGATGCCCGGGTCATTCCGTCTCCGGACGGTTTTTCGATCGAGCTCGTGAACGCCGACGGCGTCAACAACTACGCCACCGTGATGTGCAACCCGGAAGCCGTTCCGGCCGAAGGCAAGCAGATGAATTTCACCCTGAAAGGAGCCGAAGGGAACGGCAAGGCCGTCCTGACTCCGTTCGTCCTGATCGAGCGCGGCGGCAAGTGGATGGCCCATGAGGGGCGGACGCTCCCGCTCCTCTCCGGCGAAGAAAAACCGTTCCAACTCGATTTCAAGGAATTTCAGGGCAATAACGCCCCCGGAACGCTGCGCCAACTGAAATTCGTCCTGCGTTCGACCGGCGAACCGAAGGGGAAGAAAAGCATGGTCATCATCCGCAATTTCAATATTTCCGAGGCGGCAACGGAGAAGCCGGCACCGGCGCCGGCCAAACCGGGCGAACTGCGGTTCCGGCTGCTGCCCGTCGCCGGAGTCGGCGAAGGAAAAGTGACGGACAACGGCAGCGGCGGCTGCACCATTTCGCTGACCAATACGGCCAAAAACAATTACGTGATCGCCCTGGCCGGACTCGACCGCCGGGCCGCCGCCCAGCAGAAACTCGCCTTCCGCGTGCGCGGAAAAGCCGCGAACGGCGGCGCGCACCTGACCGCCTGCCTCGTGGTCGACCGGAACGGCAGGTGGGACAACATCAACGCGCCGGGAATCGAGGTGCGCAACGATGAATTCAAGAGCGTCGTCCTCGGACTCGACACCGATTTCAGCCTCGGCGACGCGCTCTGGAACCTGAAGCAGCTGAAGTTCGTCCTGAACGGTTCCGGCAATCCGGCCGGCAGCACGGCGGAGGTCGAGATCGAAAATGTCCGCATCGTCAGCGCCGACGAGCTCTCCGGCGCCGGCGCCGATTTCCTCGTGGTTCCGTTCCCGAAAAAGCCGGAGTCCCGCGCGGTCCCCGGCGTCACCCCGGTCAAAGTCTGGTTCGATTTCGACAATGACGACCTGTCGGGCCGTGTGCAGAGCCGGGTTTCGCCGGGCGTCATCGACGACGAAGTGCCGACCGCCGGATTCCGCAGCCGCCTGCTCGCCGGCGCCGAGGGGATCGTCGAACTCGCTTCCTCGCCGGAGGAAGCCGACGTGCTCGTCTACTCGCGTGCCGCAGCCGGAAATCCGGAGCCGCTTCTCCGGGCGCTGGGAAACGGCAAACGGCTGATCGTCTACGGCCGTCCCGCCGATCCGGAACTGGCGGGGAAACTGCCGCTCGCCCTCGAGCCTCTGCCGCTTGCCGGGTTCGCGCCGCGCTCCAAGGTCAAACCGGCGGCGGAGCATCCGCTGTTCGCCGGGCAGGCGCCGGCCGGCGGCGACTTCGGGCGTTACTTCAAAAGCGCCCTTCAAAGCGGCAAAACGCTTCTCGCCTTCGAGGACGGTTCGCCGTTTCTGGCCGAAGACGGCAATGTTCTGCAGTTCGCAGCGGGCATCGGCGGCGCGCTGCTGCCGGGAGAGCTCTTTTACGACAAGCTCTTCCTGCGCGCCGCCGCGCTCGGCAACGCTCCGGCGCTCGCCGCGCTTGCCGCACGTGAAGACGAAGTGACGTCCCGACGCAGGGCGGAGGAGGTGAAATACGTCGAATCCGTTCTCGCCGCCGCCGGAATCGACCCGGGCAGCCGGCATTACCGCCCCGGCATGTCGCGCGACAATATGGGCCGGTTCGGCTGGCTCATCGGCGAAGGACTCTCCTGCGACAGCATCGGCCGCGACCTGACCGTGGCGAACGGCGCGCAGAGCTACCGCTTCGACGCGGACGGCAAACTGTCGGTCCCGTTTGCGAACTGGAGCCGCAAAGCCGTGAAGGGCAACATCCAATTCCCGCCCTCCTCCGGGGAGATCGATCCGTGCGAGGAGTGGACCGGCGTCGGCGAAGTCGAATATACGGCCGATCTGGTCATGGACCCGGCCTGGAAGGGAAAAATCCTGAAGTTCGAGGTCAAGGCCGGCATCGACGACATCGACAGCGCCTCGCTCAACGGCGTTCCGATCGGGGAAACCGGCGAAAAGGTGCCGTACCACTGGATGACGCCGCGCGCCTACGCCATCCCGCAAAACGCGGTGCGCTGGGGAGAGCCGAACCGCTTTACCGTCCGGGTCGGCAACCTGCGCGGCGGCGCCCGGTTCGGCTCGCGCCCGTACCTGACCGTCGCGGAGAACGCCGGAACGCCCGAAATCGCGGTCAGCGCCGTCGACTGGGTCGGCAAAACCTGCCGCATATCCTCGAACGGACAGGCGCGCGAGCTTCAGATGACGCTGCTCGCGCCGTTTATCCGCTACACGTTCCCGCAAACCGAAATCATGCTGGCACAGGAAAATACGGCCGATTACGCGGCATGGAGCACGCCGGTGGGAATCCGCATCGCCGATTTGCGCCGGACGCCCGATTTCTTCGAGCTGAAGCGCGACGGCAGGTGGAACGCGCCGTGGCTGCTCCTGTTCCGGGAGAAAGCCGGCAACCCGCTGCTGCTGGTCTTCGCGGAACAGCCCGGCAGCCTGCAGGCCCAGGTCCGCGGCAGCGTGCTTGAGGGCATCCGCATCGGCGGTGAGGAGAACCGGCCGGTCGGCATCGTCGCGGCCGGCTGGCCGTGGGGAATCACCGCCCCGGAGACCGCCGGCTGGTCGAAGGAACTCCCGGACGCCGCCCTCCGGCAGATCGCGCAGGGAGTCAACATGGCGCTGAATCTGCCGGTCGGCTGCGACGAGGTCTTTTCGCTCGACACGCGGAACAACCGGGTCGAGATCGTGAACCGCTTCCGGTTCCGGCCGGTCGAAGACGCCTGGCATACGCCGCTCGAACCGTTTGCGACGCTGCCGCCGCTCGCCGCCTTCGCGCTCCGGCAGGGCAAGCTGGTCGAAACGGATGAGGTGACGGATTTCAAGCTCAACACACGGCTCGGGCCGACCGTCGGCAGGCGCAACAGCGCGACGATCCGCTACTCGCTGCCGCTGCCGCCGCCGGAAGACCTGACCATCACCGGCATCCGGGATTCCGGCCCGCTCGGGCGCGAGTGGAACGACATCTTCCGCTCCGGCGTCCGCTACTCCTGCGGCGGGGGCGTCCCGGTCACGGCATGGACTCCGGCGAAACCGGCCGGCGGCCTGCCGACCGGAAACATCGATCTCTTCGCCTGGAATTTCGGCATGACGACCGCGCTGCAGGGCGGGCTCCTGCTCAACGACGAGAACCGGCAGAAGCTCGAGGAGCGCTGCCGCCGCCGCTTCATCGAGCCGATCGAGCTCTACCAGTACAAGAACTTCGCGCGGCACCGCAAGGAACCGTTCAGCGGGCTCGAGTACCCGATCAGCTTCAACAGCTTCTACCCGAACAACACGGCCTATGCGCCCGGAATGGGGTCAAAGGTCATCTACGGAGACGCGAACGAAGCGTGTTCGGTCGCGGTCTGGGTCGGGCAGCAGCTCGCCGACGTCTACGGCCACGCCGGGCTGGTCCGCGGCAACTGGAACTTTTTCAAGGAGGTCATGCGCCAGAATCTCTTTATCGACGATTATGCGTTTCACGCCGGCAGCTGTCGCGAATTCGGCGTCGGCGCCTGGATCGACATGCTGAACGGAGAATACGCCGGAATGCTCTACTTCGCCCGTCTCGCGGCACTGGCCGGGGATACGGAGACCGAGGCGCACGCCCTCTACCGCGCCGCCAAGCGCATGCTGCCGACGCTCATGCGGCTGAACTTCAAGGCGTACATGGCCGAAGCGATGCCGGAGGTCGACACGGCCGCAATCGGCCTTGTGACCGGTTTCGGCGAGGACGGCGTCAAGACCATGCGGTTCCCGACCGAAAATTTCGTGACCGCCATGGACCTCTTCGACTTCTCGCAGGGGTCGCCCGGCGTCCTCTACCGGCTCTACCGCAGCCGGGCGCTGCCGGAAATCCGGACCTATCTGCGCGAAACGGCCCTGCCGCTGCTGACCGATGAAAAGAATTTCCTCATGCGGTCGGCTTACCTGCAGCCGTTCGCAATGTACGGAGAGGACCTGGCGGCGCTCGAAAAATCCGCGGCGAAAGTCGCAGAGCTGCGCGGCCCCGGACTCAGACAGGACTGGCCCGGCATCTGCGCGCCGTTCCACTTCGGCTGCACGCTCTGGCGCAAATACGCGGCTCCGGCCTTCTCCGAATGCCGGGAACTCGATATCGCCCGGGCCGAATATGATCCCGCGGCAAAACGGCTGGCCGTCGAACTGAAGGCCGTGCCGCAAAGCAGGCTCGTCGTCGAAAGCGCGGCGCCGCCGAAGCGCATCCTGCGGAACGGAACGCCGGTCGAAGCCGGGAAAGCCGCCTCCGGCTTCGCCCTGCCGCTGCTTGAGGGGGAAAACGAATTCATCGTCGAATTCTGAACCGTTGCGAAAAAAGAGCGCCCGGCCGTTTCCCTGTTCTGCGGGAAAAAACGGCCGGGCGTTTTTCGTCACCGGCTGTTCCGGATGATCTCCCGGTAGGCGTAAAACGACGCTTTGGGAACCCGTTCGAGGTTGTCCGGGCTCACGCGGATCAGTCCCAGGCGCTTGCCGTACCCGTGGACCCATTCAAAGTTGTCCATGAGCGTCCAGCAGAAGTATCCCCGGACATCGACTCCGTCCTCGTCGATCGCCGTTTGCATCGCAGCGGTATAATCCCGGAGGAATCGGCAGCGCTGTTCATCGTTCAGCGCGGCGGCGGCATCCGGCTCCGCGCAGGTGCAGCCGTTTTCGGTGACGTAAACGGCGTAGCCCGGATAGCGGGCGGCGATCCAGTTGAGCAGTTTGCGGAATCCCCACGGAACGATGTTCCACGGCATGTCGTTCTGCTCCCATGCGGGGTCGGCTGAGAGGTAAACCTCCTGATCCGCATTCATGCCGCCGTTGCCGTCGGCGCTCTGTTCGGCGGGCGGCGTCGCGGAGGCGTAGAGCGTCGTATAATGATTGAGCCCGAGAAAGTCGCAGCTGCCCTTCAGCAGTGCCTGTTCCGAAGTTGTGAATTCCGGCAGCCGGGAGCCGACCCGTTCGCGCATGCAGCGCGGGTAGTCGCCGAAAACCACCGGATCGGTGAACCAGCCGTAAAAGAATTCGAGGCTGCGCTGAGCCGCCTCCCGGTCTTCGGGCGAATCGGTCAGAGGCTCCCGGAAGTCGCAGTTGTTGGCGATCCCGATAACGCCGCCGCCGCTTCCTTCGCGGAAGAGCCTTGCCGCATGCGCATGGGCGAGCAGCATGTGATGCCCGGCCGAATAGGGTTCGGAATCGCTGACGCGCCCGGGCGGAAAACAGCCGCTGCCGTGCCCGAGCCGCGCAACGCACCAGGGCTCGTTGAAGGTGATCCAATGCTTCACGCGGTCCCCGAAGGCGTCGAAACAGATCTTCGCGTAGCGGGAGAAGTCGCGGACGATTTCAGGATTCAGCCAGCCGTCATGCGCCATTTGCAGATCGAGCGGCAGATCCCAATGATAAAGCGTGACGAAGGGCGTGATGCCGTTTTCCAGCAGAAGATCGATCAGCCGGTCGTAGTAAGCGATTCCGGCCGGATTCGCCTCCCCGCGTCCGGTCGGCTGAATGCGCGGCCAGCTGATGGAAAAACGGTAGGCGTTGACGCCGAGAAGCTTCATCATCTTCACATCTTCGGCAAAGCGGTGAAAGCTGTCGCAGCCGACGTCGCCGTCGGCCATTCCCTTCACGCGGCCCGGAATCCGGCAGAAAGCGTCCCAGACGGACCACCCCCTGCCGCCCTCGCTGACGCCGCCTTCGATCTGATAGGCGGCAGTGGCGGTTCCCCAGAGGAAATGCTTCATCGCTCCTGCTCCAGGCCGAGCGACGCGACGGTTTTGCCGCCGGCGTCGAATTTTGCCGCGAAGACGCGCTTTGTGCTCCGCAGGCCCGCCAGCTCGCTTTCGCCGTCAACCTTCGAGAAGCCGACGATGGCGCCGGAGCCGTCGGGATGAGTGATTTTCACGCCATGCGCAGTGGCGCTGTCAAGTTTTTCGACCTTCGGCTGCTTCGCCTCTTCGCCGGTCCGCCCGGGCAGCAGGACTGAAATCAGGTCCATGCTCTTCGCCGCGGCGGGAGCGGAGGCGACGCAGTGCCACTGCTCGGGCCAGAGCTTCTCCACATCCTTATGTCCGCGCGCATTGTTGATCGGCACCGGGAATTTGTCGAACGAACGGAATTTCCAGGGAACGTCGGCGAAGAACAGCACCTTCAGGAACGCCTTGTCCATCCGGATGGTGACGGCCTGATTTCCGGCGTCGACCGAACCGGGCCGGACCGCGTGCATATTGTATTCGAAGGTATGCGGTTCAGGAGCCGAATTCTCATCGCGGATCACGAAGATTCCGGGCCGGACGTGGACGATGGTCCGCAGCGAACGGTCCAGTTCGCGGTAGGCGCGGGAGGCGTCTCCGACCGCCAGCCGTCAGTAAAACAACATTCAAGACAGCTTCCCTCCGCTATGGAGAGAGGTTTTCTTATTATGTTTTAAACATGAAATAGTTAATAATGTGTTTGTATTAAGTGGCGGGTTGAGCTAGTTTAGTATTGAGAGAGATGAATGTCAACATGAAAGGAGGGTCTATTTTTAAATAATCTGAACCTGTAAGGTATGCAAACATGTTTTCGGCAATTACAAAACCGGAGGTACCAAATGGCGATGGAGAAGATTATGAAATCAGCTTTGCACACAATCGCTCCTGCAATGATGCTTGCAATGGCACTTTTGCTGTCGATGAACCTCATTGCAGATGTATCGGGGGACGACATGATAGCCTCATCTTCCTCTTCGAATCCTCCAGGGACAATTGAAATCCAGCAACCGGATTTCTTTGACATCGGCATAGAATATAATTCATCCATCAGAGATGGTTCGCTTAGAGAAGCGATTTTGGGTAAACTGATCGAAATCGTCGGACAACCGATCTTTCGTATTGAGGGGCCAGCCACTTTTACAGATGGTTCCATTGCGACCCAGACTGTGATCATTGATTTTTTGGGCGTGTGGGAGCTAAAAGGTAATTTACATCGAAATGACACGGTTTATTTAAGAGAGGGAATCGTTACGGACCGGGCTTTTTTGAAGTTTGGATTGACCGAAGACAATGGTGATGGAGCCAAGTGGAGAATCATGGATGGTGCAGTACCCAATGCCACAATTGATCCCGGGCACCCCCAAGGAGACCTTCAGGTTATACATACCGGCTTCGGATTATGCATGGGGGCCGCCCTTAACGGTATTTCTTATGAGCTGTTCAACGATTTGAATTATTTAGAAGAAAATCAGGATGAAAACTCTTACGGAAGAATGCATCAAACACTTTCCACATCCGACTGCACATCGATATATCCAAACTTTATTTTGCACAGCAATTACGGTTATTCAGCCAGATTAGGTGATCTGGAAGAGCAAGAAAACTATACTCTAATCATAACTTTAACGTCAGGGATAAATGTAGAATAAATTTTGTAGACGTTATAAAGTGCCGAGTCATACTGGCATGGATATTCACCGATGAGCTGGTCCGGTGGTAGCCCTGCCGTCAGTAAGACAAGCATTCAAGACAGCCTCCCTCCGCTATGGGGGGAGGCTTCTTTATATAGCGTTCTCTCCCCGAATCGGTGAGCTGGGCGGCGATCCTGAGCGGATCAGGTTACTCAGGGACAACGTCTGAAGCAAAAACGGGGGACAGGCTGCCGTTGCGGCTCTGCAGGAGGAGCGCGCCGAGGTGACGGCGTTTTTCGCCCTGAGCGATTTTCTGACCTTCAATGCCATCCGGTATTTTATCGGGCACGGAGTCAGTGTCCCGGAGAATATATCGGTCGTCGGTTTCGATAACGCCGTGCTGGCGGCGGCGCTGACCGTTTTCTGCATCTTCTGGTTCATGCTGGATTTCGGGACGACGCTGGCCAACGGCATTTTCGTCGCTTTGGTCAACGACGTGGTGCCGCGCAATTTCCTCGGGCGCTTCTTCGGGCTGTTCCGCGGCGTGAGCCTGATTGCCGGAATCCTCTTCAACTATTTCCTGTTCGGAATCGCCGAGCAGAACTTCTTCCTGATTTTCCTGGGTCTGGCCGTCATCTATGCCGCGGGGTTCGTGACCGTCTGCCTGAAGGTCAAAGAGGGAACATATCCGCCGGTCGAGCCGGAAGAGGAAAAGGCGGGCGGCTTCTCCGCCGCCGCGAAGAACTATTTCGTCGAATGTTTCGGGCACCCCTTCTACCGCTGGGTGATCCTGGCCTATGTCACCTGCGGGCTGGCCAACATTCCTTTCAACGCCTATACGATCTTCTACGCGAAAAGCATCGGCGTCGATATGGACGCGGTCGGCAAATACCTGGCGATCACTTACCTGATCTCATTGTGCCTGAGCTATTTTCTCGGAATGCTGGCCGACCGGTTCCATCCGATCCGGATGGGACTCGTTTCGATGGTCCTGTACGGCATCGTGGCGATCTGCGGCATTTTCTTCATCCGGGGAACCGTCTCCTTTGCGATCATCATGATCCTTCACGGCGTCGTGACCGGCAGCTACTTCACGCTGATCGCCTCCTACGCGCAGAGGCTGTTTCCGCGGGAACTGTTCGCGCAGTTCAACTCCGCGATGGCGATCGCCGTCTCCCTGAGCTGGGTGTTCGTCTCAACGGTCGTCGGCGGGATGCTGGACCTGACCGGGCACCGGTATCATTACGTCTGGTACGCGGGAGCCCTCTTCTCGTTCCTCGGAATCGCTTTCCTGTGGGTGGTCTACCGGAAATATCTGGAACTCGGCGGCGACTCCGCCTATCAGGCGCCGGCGGTGCAGGCGGTGGAATCATGAAAATCGTCACCATCGGCGCCGGCGCCCACGCGGCCCTGACCCACGGCCCGGCCCTGGCCGCGATCGCGCAGGAGGACCCGGCAGTGGAGCTGGCCGCCGTCTGCGATGTCCGGCGCGAAAGGGCCGAAGAGTTTTCGCGGCAGTTCGGCTACCGGAGAACCTATGCCGATTACGAGGAGATGCTCGATGCGGAAGCTCCGGACGGCGTGACTTTGCTCTCCTCCGAATCCATGACCTCCCGGATCGGCAGCGCCGTCCTGCGGCGCGGCATTCCGCTTCTGCTGGAGAAACCGCCCGGCCGCAATTCCGCCGAGCATGAACAGCTGCTCCGGGCGTATCAGCTGCGCCGGACGCCGCACCTGATCGCCTTCAACCGGCGCTATATGCCGCTGGTCAGCCGGGCGCGCCGCCTCTGGCGGCAGCTGGTCCCGCCGGAAAAGCTCCAGAGCGTCCGGTGCGACTTCTACCGGCACAACCGGCACGACCCGGATTTCTCCACCACCGCGATTCACGGCATCGATCTGGCCGCTTATCTGGCGGAAGCGTCATACACGGATTTCCGGATCAGCCTGCAGCGGAACGGAAAGGGAGAGTGCACGGCGATCTCCCTCTGGAGCGGGATGACCGGGGGAAGCTGCGCGCAGTTTCTCTTCTGCCAGCAGTCCGGCTGCAGCTTCGAAAGAGTCCACATGGCTTCGGAACATTATGCCATGACCCTCGAGTTGCCGGCCCTCGGCACCTGCGACATTCCCGGCCGGATCGTGCTGTACCACCGCGGCGGCCTCCTCCGGGAAATTCCGATGGAGGGGGATGCCCGGAGCTGCCGCCCCTTCCTGCTGGGCGGATTTTATCACGAAAATCTCGCATTCATCGATATGCTGAAAAAGAAAAATTTCGACGGCAGGAACGCCGATCTGGAACGGGTGCTCTCCGTCATCCGGGTGACGGAGGCGGTCAGCAGCTCCATTCTTCCGGCCGGACTCTGTCAGATGGAATCATGATCGGCGGGGGGCTGTTTCCGGTATTCGTGCGGCGTCATTCCAGTGGCCGCCTTGAAGATGCGGGTGAAGTAGTTGTGACGGGAAAAACCCGCTTTCGCCGCGATTTCGGCAATGCTGTAAGGCGTCCTCTGCAGCAGGTCCTTGGCGTATTCGAGCCGGTAGGTCCGGATCAGCCGGCCGATGGAGGAGCCGGTCTCCCGGGCGAACATCGTGTTCAGATAATTGGGGTGCATGTGGAGCTCCTGCGCCAGATAGTTGACGCTGAAGCTGGTCAAATTGAAATTCATCTCGACCAGCTTGTGAATGTTCTCGACCATCGCATGCCTGGAGTCGGTCTGCAGCTTCGGAATTTTCGTATTGGTCTCCATGACGAGGCTGTAACCGGTCAGCCAGAGCCGGAAAAGACTGCTGGAGGCGTCGAAGGGGGAGCCGGTCGGCTTGAATTCGTTCCTGCTCTCGTTGAAGTAGTTCTCCGCGAGGCGGTGGAGACGCTGGAAGCCGGACGCTTCGAGGTCGGTCAGCGATTTGATGATGAAATCGCGCGTGTCGCGTTCATCGCTCAGAGCCTGCAGCGGGAAAAGGCCGTAACCGCCTTCCCGGTCCCGGAAGCGCCAGATGCAGGAGGTGTGCTCCACGCCGGTCTCCGCGTTCGGGATGAACAAATGAGGGACATTCGGATTGATGAACAGCAGATCCTTCTCTTTGAGAAAGATCGGAGCCAGGTTCGGGAACCGGACATAGCAGTCGCCCTGTGAAATGAGAATCAGGTGATAGGAAGGATGGGTATGAAGCTTTTCAATCGACCAGCGGAAAAACAACTGATGGTGCAGATGTTCGATCTCAATGCTGTATTCCGTCTCCATGCAGCGGATCAGGCATTCGGCTTTCATATGGCAGGACTCCTTCCGCCAGTTAAAATAGCAACGAAAAACATAAAGTCAAGAAAAATGAAAATATTCCGAAACCGATTCCGTGCCGCAAAACCGTTTCTGGCCTCTCTTCTGATCGCATTTGCCGCCGCCGTGTTCGGCGCCGCGCCGCGGGAAACGACCCCGGACGAGGTCCGGCAGCTGTTCGAACGGAACTCGCCGGAGCATCCCCGGCTGTTCCTGCGCGACTTCGGAATTCTCGAACAGGCCCGGCAGACCCCCTCGGGAGCCGCGCTCTCCGGGCGGATTCTGCACGAGGCCGGAAAAATGCTGGAGTATCCGGTTGTCGAGCGCACCCTGATCGGCACGCAGATGCTCCACGTCAGCCGCACGGTTCTCTACCGGGTCAATACGCTGACGCTTGCCTGCCGCCTGAGCGGCGAACGCCGCTACGCCGACCGGGCGATCCGGGAAATGCGGAACGCCGCCGCCTTTCCGGACTGGAATCCGCAGCATTTCCTCGATGTCGCCGAAATGACGCTCGCCCTCTCCTTCGGCTACGACTGGCTTTACGACCTGCTCAGCAGCGACGACCGCAAGGCGATCGAAGAGGCGATCGTCGCCAAAGGGCTGCTGCCCTCCTGGGAAAACCGGAGCGGCAACTGGTGGATCCGGGGCGCCAGCAACTGGAATCAGGTCTGCCATGCGGGAATGGCGGCCGGTTCGCTCGCCGTCTTCGAGAAAAATCCGGAGCTGGCGGCCCGGACCGTCGCCCGCGCGGTCAACAACCTGCCGATCGCGCTGCGTGCGTCCTATTTTCCGCGCGGCGCATATCCGGAGGGACCGATGTACTGGAGCTACGGCACCGATTTCACGGCCGTCCTGCTCGCCGTCCTGACGAGCTCGCTCGGTACGGAGTTCGATCTCTCCCGGGCTCCGGGCTTCGCCGAAACCGGGGAATACATGCTCGCGGTGCGCGCGCCGAGCGGCCTCGCCTTCAACTATGCGGACTCCGTCGGGGATATCGGCACCGGCTTCGCGCAGGTGTTCCTGGCCGGGCACTTCGACCGGCCGGACTGGATCCCGCCCCGGATGCAGGAGGACCTGCTCTCCGCCGGCGCGTACCGCCGGGAGGATGTCAGCAAGGAGGGCAACCGGATGCTGCCGCTGGCCATGATCTTCTTCCGCGATTACCGCCGGCCCGTCAGAGAAGCGCCCAGGACATACTTCAGCGGAAACGAGGCAGCCGTGCCGGTCGCAATGCTCCGCACCGGCTGGGAGCCGGAAGCCGGTTATCTCGGCGTCAAGGCCGGCAGCCCGAGCTGGCCGCACGGCCATATGGACGCAGGTTCGTTCGTCTATGAGGCGGACGGCGTGCGCTGGGCGCAGGAGATCGGCTGGAACAATTACGACAATTTCCTGTCGCGCGGCATGAAGCTGTGGAACACGGAGCAGGACTCCGACCGCTGGAAAATTTTCTGCATCGGCCCCTTCAGCCACAACATCCTGCTGATCGACGGACAGCTCCAGGCGGCAAAGCACAAAGCGCATATCCTGGAATGCACGGAGAACTCCGTCGTCGTCGAGCTTTCGGACCTCTACGAAGGCCGGGCCGACCGGGTGACCCGCTCCTTCCGGCTGAATCCGGACCGCAGCGTCGACATCACGGACCGGGTCGCCGGAGTCCGGCCGGGCTCCGTGCTCCGCCGGCAGATGCTGACCGGAGCCGCCGCAACCGTCGAACAGTCGGAGCTCCTCCTGACCGAAAACGGCAAACAACTCCGGCTGTCGGTCGATTCTCCGGTTCCGGGGACGTGGAAGATCACGGAGACAAAGGAGCTCGAGGCGGAGTGGGACACTCCGAACCGGGGGCGGCGCATCGTCGCCTACGAACAGGCCGTGCCTGCGGACGGGCGGCTCATCAGCACGGTTCATCTGGTTCCCGGTTCGACGCAGGAGATTCCCGCCGGAGTCATTTCGCCGGGAAGTGCGGAAAAATGGGCGGCGACGCACGAGCTGCCCGAGTTTGCGCTGGAGGGGGAATTCACGTTTGAATGCAAGGTGCGTCCGGTCAGGAGCCGCGCTCCGGAGAAAGTCTGGAAAAACGGCGGCGTCGCCGTCTGCCGCGACGAACGGAATTACTTCCTTTTCTCCTTCTGCGAAGCCCCGGCGGCAAGCGGCGGCCGCCGATTCCTCGAATTGAAACAGCAGAAGGACGGCCGCTGGGGAGCCGCCGACGGGATCGCCCCCGGCGAACACCGCTCCGACTTCCGCTGGGAGTACGGCACGGACTACCGGATGAGCATCGCCGTATCCAGGACGGCCGTCACCGGCACTCTCCGCACGATGGACGGGAACGAAGCGGCGAAAATCACCGTGCCCCGCACACCGGGTGAAGCGGTGACCTCCGGCCGGGCGGCGCTGCGCGTCTCCGGACTCCAGATATATTTCTCCGAACCGGAACGAAGCCGCTGACGGACTCCGGCAGGGGGAAACCGGAAGCCGTTGCAGATTCTTTTTTCCGGACTTGAAACCGGCGCAATTCCGTGATAGAGTATTCAAATTGACGAAATCAAAAAGCGGAGCGGCACTTCAATAACCGGCTCCGGAACTCAAGGCGGGGATGGCGGATCGGTGAAGAAAATCATTTTGCTGCTGGTGATCGCGGCGGTGGCCGCGGCAGGGTATTTCTTTTATAAAAAGTACAGTGACGCCGGGAAGAACGGCAACGGCCGGCTGGTTTCCGGCAACGGCCGGCTGGAAGCCACCGAGGTCAGCATTGCGACCAAGCTTGCCGGGCGGATCGAGGAGGTCATGGTCAACGAGGGCGACTTCGTCACCCGGGGGCAGCCGCTGGCGCGGATGCAGACCAACGTGCTTGAGGCGCAACTCGCGCAGGCCCAAGCCCAGCACAGCCGGGCGGTGACCGCCGAAGCCAGCGCCAAGGCGACCATCGAAGTCCGCCTCAGCGAAAAGGAGGCGGCCAAAGCCGTCGTCCTCCAGAAGAAGAGCGGCCTCGACGGCGCCCGGAAACGCTATGAGCGGCTGAAGCTGCTGGATCAGGCCGACGCGACCTCAAAACAGCAGTATGAAGATGCCGAGACCGCCTTTTTCGCAGCGGAGGCGGAGCTGGCGGCGGCGCAGGCCAGCCTGAAGCAGGCCGACGCCGCCATCGAAGTGGCCAAAGCGGAGGCGGCCGGCGCGGCTGCCGCCATCGAAGCCGCCGATGCCGATATCGCCCGCATTCAGGCCGACATCGACGACAGCCTTCTTACGGCGCCCCGCGAAGGGCGCATCCAATACCGCATCGCCCAGCCCGGCGAAGTGCTTTCCGCCGGCGGCCGGGTGCTGAACCTGGTGGACCTGACCGATGTATATATGACCTTTTTCCTGCCGGAGGAGGTTGCGGGCAAGGTCTCTCTCGGAGCGGACGTCCGGCTGGTGTTCGACGCCATCCCGGATATTCCCATCCCGGCCGAGGTCTCCTATGTGGCCAGCGTCGCGCAGTTCACCCCGAAAACGGTGGAGACCCAGAGCGAGCGGCAGAAGCTGATGTTCCGCGTAAAGGCGCGCATCGATCCGGCCCTGCTCCGGAAATACATCAAACTGGTCAAGACCGGAATTCCCGGCGTAACCTGGGTCAAACTCGATCCCGCGGCGGAATGGCCCGAGGCCCTGCAGTTGAAGAAGAGGGAGTTATGAGCGCACGCCCCCCGGAGCCGCTTCGGTCCGGGGAGCCGGTCGTCCGGATCACGGACGTGAGTCTGCATTACGGGAAGACACCGGCTCTGGACCGGGTGACGGCGGAGATTCCCCCCGGCCTGATGGTCGGCCTGATCGGGCCGGACGGCGTCGGCAAATCGAGCCTGCTGTCGCTGGTCACCGGCGCGCACGCCATGCAGGCGGGGGAACTGCATGTGCTCGGCGGCGACATGCGCAGCCGGACGCACCGCAAACGAGTCTGCCCCCGTATCGCCTATATGCCGCAGGGACTCGGGAAAAACCTCTATTTCACCCTGACGGTGGAGGAGAACCTGCAATTTTTCGCCCGCCTTTTCGGTCACGGCGCCGCCGAGCGCCGCCGCCGGATCGACCGGCTCACCCGGAGCACCGGGCTCCACGCCTTCCTGGACCGGCCGGCCGGAAAACTCTCCGGCGGCATGAAACAGAAGCTCGGACTCTGCTGCGCCCTGATTCACGATCCAGATCTGCTGGTGCTCGACGAGCCGACGACCGGTGTCGACCCGCTGGCGCGCCGCCAGTTCTGGGATCTGATCGACAGCGTCCGGGCGGAGCAGCCGGAGATGGGCGTCATCGTCGCCACCGCCTATATGGACGAAGCGCAGCGGTTCGACTGGCTGATCGCCATGGACGACGGCAGGATCCTCGATACCGGTTCTCCGAAGGAGCTGCTCGAAAAGACCGGGAGCGACAATCTCGATGCAGCCTTCATCGGACTCCTGCCCGAAACCAAACGGGCGGCCCACAGGGAACTCGTCGTACCGCCGCTTCCGCAGGGCGGTGAAAACGATATCGCCATCGAGGCGCGCGGCCTGACCAAACGGTTCGGATCGTTCACGGCGGTGGATCATGTCAGCTTCCGCATCCGCCGCGGCGAGATCTTCGGCTTTCTCGGTTCCAACGGCTGCGGCAAAACCACCACCATGCGGATGCTGACCGGCCTGATCCCGGCCACGGAAGGGGAAGCGCGGCTCTTCGGCAAGCCGGTCGGCGACGACGACATTGCGGTGCGCCGGCAGCTGGGATACATGACCCAGAGCTTTTCCCTGTACGGCGAGTTGAACGTGCGTCAGAATCTGCTCCTCTACGCCCGGCTTTACCGCATCCCCGAGGAGGAGGTCGCCGGCCGGGTGGAGGAGATGCTCAAGCGGTTCGGGCTCGAAAGCGTGGCGCAGAGCCTCCCGGACTCCCTGCCGCTCGGAATCAGGCAGCGCCTGTCGCTGGCCGCGGCAGTGGTGCACCGGCCGCAGATCCTCATTCTCGATGAACCGACCTCCGGAGTGGACCCGGTGGCGCGGGACGGTTTCTGGGAGCTTATCATCGAACTGTCGCGGCGTGACGGGGTGACGATCTTCATCACCACCCACTTCATGAACGAGGCGGAACGCTGCGACCGCATCTCCCTGATGCACGCGGGGAAATCCCTCGCCTGCGATTCTCCTGCGGCGCTGGTGAAGGCGCGCGGCACGGCCACGCTGGAAGAGGCCTTCATCGACTATCTGCGCGAGGCGGAACCGGCCTCCGGAACGGCTCCGGCGGAGAAAATGGCGCTGACGGCAAACGCGGAACAGGAAGAGGATGGCGCAGCACAGCACCGCTTTCTCCCCTCCCTGTTCAACCTCCGGCGCTGGTACAGCTGCTGCTGGCGTGAAAGCCTCGAACTGAGCCGGGACCCCATCCGGCTGACGCTGGCGCTGTTCGGCGCCATCCTCCTGATGCTGGTGATGGGGTTCGGCATCAGCATGGACGTGGAGGACCTCTCGTTCGCCGTGCTGGACCGCGACCAGAGCGAACTGAGCCGGAATTACGCTCTGAACATCGCCGGCTCCCGCTATTTCGTGGAGAAACCGCCGATCCGGGACTATGAAGACCTCGATTACCGGATGCGGAGCGGCGAGGTCAGTCTGGTGGTGGAGTTTCCGCCTCAGTTCGGCAAAATGGCGGAACAGGGATATTCCCCGCAGGTCGCGTTCTGGATCGACGGCGCCATGCCCACGCGGGCGGAGACCATTCAGGGCTACGTGAAGGCGATGCACGCCTCCTGGCTGGCGGACCGGGCCAAATACCATTCCGGCGCGGCCGGAGCGACGGCGGCCGCCTCCATCGAAACCCGCTACCGCTACAACCCCGATGTGATGAGCCTCCCGGCGATGGTGCCCGCGGTGATTCCGATCCTGCTGCTGATGATTCCGGCGATTCTGGCCGCGCTGGCCGTGGTCCGTGAAAAAGAGATGGGGTCGATCATCAATCTGTACGTGACGCCGCTGACCCGCACGGAGTTCCTGCTCGGCAAGCAGCTGCCCTATATCCTGCTCTCCTCGCTGAGTGCGCTCCTGCTTCTCCTGATGGCCGTGACGATCTTCGACGTGCCGATCAAGGGCAGCCTTCCGACGCTCGTGCTGTCGCTGGCGGTGTACTGCACGATCTCCACCGGCATGGGGCTTCTGGCCTCGGCGGTGACGCGCAGCCAGATTGCCGTGATCTTTCTGACCATGATCGGCACCATGCTGCCGGCGGTTCAGTTCTGCGGCCTGATCAACCCGGTGACGACGCTGGAGGGATTCGGGCGCTTCATCGGCAGCATCTATCCGACGACCTACATGCTGCTCATCAGCCGGGGCGTGTTCAATAAGGCGCTGAATTTCTCCGACCTCCACGTGCCGTTCTTCTGCATGCTTGTGATGGTTCCGATCATCCTGGGGCTCGGCATCGCCGTTTTGAGAAAGCAGGAGGCGTGAGGATGAAGCAGCAGGAAAAAACGCGCCGCGCCGCCGTCCGGCAGAAGATCAAAAACATTTTTCAGCTCGGTCTGAAGGAACTCCGGGGGCTGGTGCGGGACCCGCTGATGCTGGCGCTGATTCTCTATACCTTCACGCTCGGCGTCTACGTCGCGGCGACGGCCGCCCCGGACTCCATCTCGAATGCGGCTCTGGCCGTGGTCGATGAGGACGATTCGCAGCTCTCCCGGCGCATCACCGACGCCTTTTTCCCGCCGATGTTCCTGCCGGCAGCGCGAATCGACCGCTCCGAGATCGATCCGGAAATGGACAACGGCAAATACACGTTCGTGCTGGTCATCCCCTACGATTTCCAGAAGGACGTCCTTGCCGGCAACCGGCCGGAGATCCAGCTCAACATCGACGCCACGCGCATGTCGCAGGCGTTCACCGGCGGCGGCTACATCCAGGAGATCATCATGAACGAAGTCGGTTCGTTCGTGAACCGGAACGATCCCTCCGCTCCGCAGCCGGTCGAGATCGTGACGCGCAACCGCTTCAATCCGAACCTGACCCAGGCGTGGTTCGGGTCGGTGATGGAACTCATCAACAACATCACCATGCTCGCCATCATCCTGACCGGCGCGGCCCTGATCCGCGAACGGGAGCACGGGACGCTGGAACACCTCCTGGTGATGCCGGTGACCGCCTTCGAAATCATGGCCTCCAAGGTGTGGTCGATGGCGCTGGTGGTCATGGCCGCTGCCGGCTGCTCGCTGATCTTCGTCATTCACGGAATGCTTCAGGTTCCGGTGGAGGGCTCCGTTCCGCTCTTCATGCTGGGCGTGGCGCTGCACCTTTTCGCGGTGACTTCCCTCGGAATTTTTCTGGCGACCGTCGCTCAGAACATGCCCCAGCTCGGCATGCTGCTGATTCTGGTGCTGATGCCCATGCAGATGCTTTCCGGGGGCATGACGCCCCGCGAGAGCATGCCGGAAGGAGTCCGCTGGGTCATGCAGCTGGCGCCGACCACGCACTTCGTGGAGTTCAGCCAGGCGATCCTCTACCGCGGGGCCGGTTTCGATGTGGTGTGGAAACCGTTCCTGCTGCTGGCCGTGATCGGCTCGGCGCTGTTCGTGATCTCCTGGATCCGCTTCCGCCGGACGGTTGCGTGAAGAACGCCGCGGTTTTCATTTGATTTTCCGCTTCCGAAGCACTATGTTGAAAAAAACATTCAGTCAAGGAGGCGCCATGTTTCACAAATTCGTTTTCGCCCTGCTGCTGTGCATGGTTTTCGCAACCGGGCTCTCTGCCGGAGCCCGGCCGCTTTTCGGGACGCCGCTGGCGGATGACCCGCTTCAGGCTCGCATCTACCGGCTGGACAACGGTCTCACCGTCGCTTTTTCGGTCAACCGGGAGACGCCGAACATCCGGGGCTGCATCGCCTTCCGGGTCGGTTCCGGCGACGACCCGGCCGACAAGACCGGGCTCGCTCACTACCTGGAACACCTGCTCTTCAAAGGGTCCGAAAAGCTCGGCACGACCGACTACCGGGCTGAATGGCCTCTGCTGGAGCAGATCGAGAAGCTGTATGACCGCCGCGAGGCCAGCCGGGACCCGGACGAGAGACAGGAACTTTACAGGGAGATCGACCGGCTCTCCGCGCAGGCCGGCCAATACACCGTTCAGAACGAATTCGTGCAGGCGATCAACGAGATGGGCGGCAGCGGCCTCAACGCCTACACGAGCCTCGACCGGACCGTCTATTTCAACAGCCTGCCGGCCAACCAGCTGGAAAAATTCATCCGACTCCAGTTCGACCGGTTCCGTTCCCCGGTGTTCCGCGGCTTCCACACAGAGCTGGAAACGGTTTTCGAGGAGTTCAATCTCTATCAGGACCGGCCGGGCGCGCGCTTCAGCCAGCTGATGCTTTCCACGCTGTTCCCGGACCACCCTTACGGCCGTCCGGTGATCGGCCTGCCGAAAGACCTGAAGAATCCGTCGCCCCGCCGGGTGATGGAGTTCTACCGCCGCTACTATGTTCCCGGCAATATGATCATCGTGCTGGCCGGCGATTTCGATCCGGATTCCGCCCTGCGGCTGATCGAGGAAACCTTCGGCACGCTGCCGGCCGGGGAAGTCCCGGAATCCGGGCTGCCGCCGCTTGAACCGCTCCGGGGAGAGAGCGTCCATACCCTGATCACGCCGGAACATGAGATGTGCCGCGCGGTCTGGCGGCTCGACCGGCCGGGGCTGCGGGAGCTTGACCTGCTCGAGCTTTCCGCCCGGATTCTCTCCAACGGCTCGGCCGGACTCTTCGACCAGAATCTGACGATTCCGCAGAAAGTCGCCGATGCCGCCGCCGGCGCCGGCGGCAAGCCGGGCGTCTACGGCATGCTGATCGTCAACGCGGTGCCGAACCGGGGAGACTCTCCCGAACAGGCGCTGAAGCTGCTCGACGCGGAAATCGAAAAACTCAAGCGCGGCGACTTCCCCGACTGGCTCCTGCCGGCGATCGGCGACCATGCCGAATTCGATCTGGCCCGTTCGCTGAGGGATAACGAATTCCGCGCCGACCGGCTGCTCGACAGCTATCTGGACCGGATCGACTGGCCGGATGCGGCAAATGAACCCGCCCGCCGGAAATCGATCACCAAAGCGGAGATCATGGAGTTCGCCCGGAAGCATCTGACCGGCGACCGGATCGTGCTCTACCGGAAGAACGGCCCGCTTTCTCCCGGCGAAAAGCTGCCGAAGCCGCCGCTGACGCCGCTCAAAACCGCGAAAGGGCATTCGGAGTTCTTCCGCGAAATCAGCCGGATGAAGGTTGCGGAAATCCGTCCGGAATTTCCCGATCTCGAGCATGGAATCCGCCGTGACGAGCTGTGCGTCGAAGCCGGGCTGCCGTTCGAGGGGGAGCTGGTCCGGGTCCGGCGCCGCGCCGATTTCGAATGGATTCCCAACACCCGGAACGACTATTTTCAACTGCGGTACGTCTTTCCGGTCGGCAGCCGCCACAACCGCCTCTGGCAGCTGGCCGGCGGTTACAGCGCGGTCGCCGGCACGGAAACCCGTTCCGCCGAAGCGCTGAAACTCGAGCTTTACAGACTGGCCGGCTCGGTCTCGGTCTCCTCCGGACCGGAAGAGACGGTCGTCACGATCAACGGGCTTGCCCGGAACCTGCCCGCCATTGCCGGAATCGCGGAAGAGCTGCTGACCCGTCCCGCCGTCAACGATGAGGCGCTTCAACGCATGGTCAGCCGGATTCTGCTGGCCCGCAAGAGTCAAAAGGAGAATCCGAATGCCGTCCTTGCCGACGGACTCCTGCCCTATGTCCGCTACGGCAGAGAGTATCTGGAGAAATCGAACCTTTCCTCCGAAGAGCTGAACAAAGTCAGGCCTGCGGAAGTCGCCTCCCTGCTCCGGGAGCTGAAGAGCTATCCGGTCCGGATTCAATACTACGGCCCCGAGCTGCCGGAGTTGAAACGGACTGTCGGCGAGCTGCTGCCGCTGCCGCTGCCGGAAAAGCGGCCGCCGCTGCCGTTTGTGCCGGAGGAGAAGAAAATCGAAACTCCGGCCGTTTACCTCGTGCATATTCCGAACGTCAGCCAGCTCCATTTGCTCTACCTGACCAGCGGCAGGCGATACAATCCGGACGATGTCGGAACGCGTTTTCTGTTCAACAGCTATTACGGCAGCGGCATGGCGTCGGTCACGTTCCGGAAGCTGCGCGAATCGAACTCGCTGGCTTACGGCTGTTACTCCTATTACGGAACGCCGGATGATCCGGCGGGGAACCACTATTTCGTGACCTACCTTTCCACTCAGGCGGACAAGCTCCCCGACGCGATGAAGGCGGTCGAATCGATGGGATTTCCCGTCGATCTGGCGGCGATCGGGAACAGCCGCGACACGCTGCTAAAATCCCAGGCCGCGGAACGCTGGCTCGACGAGCGGTTGTTTTCGCTGGCGGACAACTACCGGAAGCTGGGGCTGCCGCAGAACTACCGCGAAGAGACCTACCGGCAGCTGCAGGATGCGTCGGTGTTCGACCTGCTGGAGTTTTACCGTCAGGAGATCGAGGACAAGCCCCGCGCTCTTCTGGTGGTAGGCGATGCCGACACGATCGACCGGAAAGCGCTTGAACGCTTCGGCCCGGTCAAGCAGCTCTCCGCCGACGACGTGTTCCCGCGCTGACTCCCGCCGCCCGGCCGATCCGCCGCCCGAAAGCGCCGCTCCCGCTTTCACCGCCCGGAGAAAATCGGCCGGCCGGCTCTCATTGACGGGAAATGAAGACAAAAAAAATGGTACACCCGGCGAGATTCGAACTCACGACCTTCTACTCCGGAGGCAGACGCAAAACGGCACTTTTTGAGCTTGATTTTACTGCAAATATACATTTTCGCAAAATTTTCGCAAAATGATTTTGAGTTTGAGTCTTTTCATGGTATCTTATTTGTCAGATCAAGGAAAGGGCTGGTATCATGGGAATCGAGTATAAGAATGGAACCTATTATTACCGCTTCATGATACGTGGAAAGATGCTGCGGGGAACTTGCACCAATTGCCGAACCAGACGGCAGGCTGAAGCCTATGAACAGAGAATAAAGAAGGAACATGTCGAGGAAAAGGTACAGATTGATAAAGTCAAGTACCTCGAAAAACGGCTTGTGGAAGTTCAAGGTGGAAGCATTATTCCTTTATCCCGGGCAATCGATATGGCTTTGGAGAAGCCTCCTTTGTCGGGATCAACGCCCAAAGTACTTGCTCAGCATAGGCATTTCTTCCATGATTTCGTTGCCTATATGTCCGATACCTACCAGATAACCACCTTGCAGCAAGTCAGAAAAAAGCATGCCGAGGCGTATATGGAATATGTTCGCACCAACGGGCGATATCTGCATACCGTATCGTATAACCGGGGAGGAAAAACGATTACCTACTCCAGCCGTGTGAAACATTTGTCTTCCATGACGCAAAATAAAATCCATATGACTTGCAAGCTGGTTTTCTCCAAATTGCAGGAAGACGGAGGTTTGACTAAGAATCCCTTTGATTTCACAAGAATGCAGTTGGATAAGGAAAACAGAGAAATATTCGACTCGGAAGAGATACAAGCCATATTGTCAGGTTCAGACGATTTTGTTGTTCCCATCATGCGAATTGCATTGTATACTGGTCTGCGGTTAGGCGATGTTGTTTCTCTCAAATGGGAAAACGTCGATTTCAAGAATGGATTTATCACCAAGAAAATGGAGAAAACCGACAAGACAGTCGTAGTCCCCGTACTTGACTACGACTACATGCAATCCTTATATGCCGCCCGGCAATCAGATGAGTACGTTTTGCCACAACAAATGAAGATGTACACTGCCAATCAGAGCGGAATTTCATATCGAGTCAAAAAATATCTCAAATCGTTGGGAATACAAACCACACGGCAAACGGCACACGGCAGGAATCAATCCATCAAAGATGTTCACTCTTGCCGACATACCTTTGCAACCATTTGCGCAGAGAGAGGAATCCCTTTGTCCGTCGTTCAAAATGCCTTGGGGCACAGTTCGCAAATTGTCACCGAAATTTATACCGCTCATCTGAAAAAGAAGACACTTGCCGAGGAATTCAAAAAATTCAAATTGTCAGATCAAAAGATGACTCGGCACGGATTGCCGAATATCTTCAAAATGTGCGTATGCCTCCTGAAGCTGAAAGATTTGCCGAGAAGAAATGTTCAAAAGGTTGCTTATATCATAAGCGAGAACCTTTCCAAAGAAGATATGGAAACCGTTTTTAAGGTCTGTGGAATTTCCTATACCCCTTATTCCGAGCATCAGAACATTCCCGATGCAAATACTTCAGAAGAGGACTTTGATGACTTTATGCTCGAAATGCCATATGAATGATCACGGGAACTCTCGAATCATCTTCGTTCCCGTGCCATTCCATAACAGTTTCTCGTATTATCCTGCAATAACGTTTCCGGTATTGGAAAAATTGACGAATCGGGTTTCTTTGATTGTCGGAGTCAAATCCCCGGAATAAATGACCGCACCGGGTTTGGCATCCGGCACCAGTGAACGGAACGAAGTAATCGCTTCGGTAAAATCAGGATTGTAGCTCCGGGCGGCTTTGATTTCCATCGGCAGGAGTTCCCGATTTTCATTGAGCAGCAGATCAATTTCCATACCTTTGCTGTCCCGATAAAAATAGAGTTCGCCTTCTTTGCCCGCATTGTATCGGGCTTTCAGGGCTTCGACCACCACCATGTTTTCAAATAGCCCACCGAGAAGCGGATCTCGTGCCACCTGTGATACATCCTTAATTCCAAGCAGGTAGGTAGCCAAGCCGACTTCGTTAAAATAAAGTTTCGGAGTTTTCACCAGCCGCTTGCCGAAATTCTGGAAGTAGCACGGCAGCCGGAACACAATATGACTTGCCTCCAATACAGAGAGCCATTCGGAGAGCGTCGAAACGGAAACGCCCACATCATTGGACAAACTGCTGAGGTTGACCAATTGTCCAACTCTACCTGCCAGCAACTTGATGAACAGCTCGAAATTCAAGCTGTTGCGGAGGTTGATTAACTGCCGGGCATCCCGTTCTATATAAGTCATATAGTAGTTGCGGTACAGCAACTCCGGTTCAATATTGGAATCGTAGAGTTCCGGCATGAATCCCTTGAAAAGATATTCATCCCGATCCATCTGAATGCCCGCCTCGGTTAATTCCTGAATGGAAAGCGGAAGCAGTTGCAGAATCGCCGTCCGTCCCGCCAGGGATTGCGAAACCTCGGCTCGAAGATTCGGCTGCTGACTGCCGGTCAGAATGAATTGACCTTTTTTCTTCTTGTCCCGATCGACAATCACCTGAATATAACTGAGAAGTTTGGGAACCCGCTGAACTTCATCAATGATTACCGGAGCAGAATATTGCTCCAGAAACTCCTTGGAGTCTCTTTCTGCAAGCAAACGGACATCCGGGTCTTCAAGGTTGACATACTTATAGTCAGGAAACTGTAATTGCGCAAGGGTCGTTTTACCTGCCTGTCTCGGTCCGGTAATCGTAATTACCGGAAACTTCGTCGCCAGATCAGCCAGCACTCCTTGAATTTTTCTCTTTATCATATTCACATCCTCCGTTCCCGCAATAATATATCACATATAGAACAAATTTCAAGTTCAATCAAAAAAATGATCAAATGAGTGCAATTCTCCAATTTTGACATTTTCAGAAACTCGATTTTTTGAAAATACCTAAATCCGTGAAATAACAGGTAAAATTAAAGTTAAAACAGAGGCAAACCTCTTGGGTTGCAGTATATTACATGAGAATACAACATAACGAATGGACTCAACCCGATAGGAGAAACGATGGCAACG